>NZ_JBEZZF010000053.1:0-41426 GCF_040639055.1 Promicromonospora sp. NPDC023987
CGGCGGCCACATCCAGACCGAACGTCCGGGTCGCCAGCTGGCCCACCGGGGCCATGATTACCGGGAACGCCACGTAGACCGGTATGACCCGGGCGTGCCGACCTCGGTGCAAAGTGACGACCTCGACGGGGCCGCCCACATCAGTGGCGGGCAGCGCCGACCAGGCTCGTCACAGCCGCCGCCAGGTCACGCAGGCGCGGCGCGGTGCGTGCGATCAGGTCGTCCAGCTCGACCGGTCCGGGGGCTATCGAGAACGCCGCGGCGATACCAGCGGCACGCGCCTGCGCCTCCGGGAGCAGCACCTGACCGGCCACCACCACGACCGGCGGCCGGGTGGGCGATGCCGCGGCGAGCTGCGCGACGCCGTCGGCCACCTTGCCGTTGACCGACTGGGAGTCGAAGGATCCCTCTCCCGTGATCACCAGGTCGGCGTCGGCGAGCGCGGCGGGCAGGCCGACCGCTTCGGCGACGAGCACGGCGCCCGGGGTGGTCTCGGCGCCGAGCACGGCGATCAGCCCGGCGGGGACACCGCCGGCAGCGCCGGCCCCGGGTACGTCGGCGACCGCGGCGCCCGTCTCCCGCTCGAGCACGTCCGACCAGTGCCGCAGCGCGTCGTCGAGGAACTCCGCCGCACCGTCGCGCGCACCCTTCTGGGGCCCGAACACGTGCGCGGCGCCGTGCTCGCCCACCAGCGGGTTGGTGACGTCGACGGCGAGACGCCAGCGCACCTCGCGCGCCCGCGGGTGCAGCCCGGACAGGTCGAGGGCCGCCACGGAGGCGAGCCCTTCGCCGCCGTCGGGCACCTGTTCGCCGGCCGCGTCGAGGAGGCGGGCACCCAGCCCGGTCAGGATGCCGGAGCCGCCGTCCGTGGAGGCGGAGCCGCCCAGGCAGACCAGGATCTCGGCGACCCCCGCGTCGAGTGCGGCGCGGGCGACGTCGCCGGTGCCGCGGGTGCTCGCGTGCAACGGCTGCAGCGGCGCGTCGGACACGCCTGGCAGGCCGCTGGCCTCGGCGAGCTCGACGACGGCGGTACGCCCGTCGGGCGACACCGCCCACCGGGCCGTCGTCGGCCGGCCGATCGCGTCCACCGTCTCTGTGATCAGCGCCGCAGCGCCCCAGACGGCGAGCAGGGCGTCGAGGGTGCCCTCGCCGCCGTCGGCCATGGGCAGTCGGGTCACGACGGCGTCCGGGGCGGCGTCCAGCACGCCGTCGGCGACGGCGGACGCGACCTCGGCAGCAGACAGACTGCCCTTGAACGAGTCGGGACAGACAACGATGTGCAGCGGCTCCACGCGCTGATCGTAGGCTGTCGGAGGCGTCAGGCCGCCAGGATTTCGGCCACTGGAACGGCGTCCTCCCCGAACGCCTTGGCCACGGCGCCGTTGGTGATCCGCCCGGCGTGCGTGCTCAGGCCGTGCGCGAGGGCCACGTCGGCACGCAGCGCGTCCCGCCAGCCCCGCTCCGCGATCGCGGCGATGTACGGCAGGGTCGCGGCGGTCAGCGCCCTCGTCGCGGTCACCGGCACGGCACCGGGCATGTTCGCGACGCAGTAGAAGTGGGTGTCGTGGACGGTGTAGGTCGCCGCGTCGTGCGTGGTGGGGTGCGAGTGCTCGAAGCAGCCGCCCTGGTCGATGGCGATGTCGACGAGCAGGGCACCCGGCTTCATGGCCTTGACCATGGAGTCGGTGACGAGCTTGGGCGCCGCGGCACCAGGGATCAGGACCGATCCGATGACCAGGTCCGCGGAACCCACCTGCTCCGCCACCTCGTACGCCGTCGACGCACGCGTGCTGACGGCTCCCCCGAACCGCACCTCGAGCTGACGCAGCCGAGGGATGGAGACGTCCAGGATGGTGACGTCGGCGCCCATGCCGAGGGCGTTGGCCGCCGCGTGCTCGCCGGCCACGCCGCCGCCGATCACGACGACCTTCGCCTTCGGGGTGCCGGGCACCCCGCCCATCAGGACGCCGGCGCCGCCCTGTGGCCGCATGAGGTGGTAGGCCCCGACCTGGGCGGACAGCCGCCCTGCCACCTCGCTCATGGGGCTGAGCAGCGGGAGCGAGCGGTCCGCGAGCTGGACCGTCTCGTACGCGATGGCGGTGGTGCCCGCCGCGAGCAGTGCCTCGGTGCACGGGGCGGACGCTGCGAGGTGGAGGTAGGTGAAGAGGGTCAGGTCGGGCCGCATCAGCGGGTACTCGGGCTCGATCGGCTCCTTGACCTTGATCAGCAGGTCGGCCGACGCCCAGACCTCCTCGCCCGTGTCGGCGATGCGCGCACCGGCGAGCCGGTACGCGTCGTCGTCGAAGCCGGACCCCTGCCCCGCGCCGGCCTGCACCAGCACACCGTGGCCGCGACGGACCAGCTCGTGGGTGCCGGCGGGCGTGAGCGCGACCCGGTTCTCGTTGTTCTTGATCTCCGAAGGTACGCCGACGTTCATGACGTGACGGTAATCACGTCGCGGTGTGCGGGTCCAGGCGCCATTCCCGAATAGAATGTTCGGCAGTTCTGCACAAAGATGGGGGCATGCTCAACCCCTGGCGACTACGCCTCCTGCATCAGCTGCACCTGCTCGGCACGGTGCGCGCCGTGGCAGAGGCGGCCCACATGAGCCCGTCGAGCGTGTCCCAGCAGCTCGCCACGCTGGAGACCGAGGCGAAGGCACAGCTCTTCGAGCGGGTCGGCCGTCGCATCCGGCTGACGCCCTCCGGCATCACGCTCGCGGGTCATGCCTCCGACATCCTCGACCGGATAGCGGCCGCGGAGGCCGACCTCGCGGGGCTGCACTCCGAGGCCACCGGTGTGGTGCGGCTGGCCGCGTTCACCAGCGCGTTCCACGGCATAGTCGTACCCGCCGTGGCTGCCCTCGCCCAGGAGCACCCTCGTATCCAGGTGGAGCTCACCGAGGCAGAACCGCTGGTCAGCCGCCCTGCGCTGCAACGCGGTGAGGTGGACGTCGCCGTCTGCGCCGACTTTCCTGACGCACCTGTCCCGCCCGACGCCGACGTCGCGCGCCTCCCCCTGACGGGCGACCGCGTCGTGCTCGTGACGGCGCGCCAGACTGCGACCGGCGAGCGCACGGGACGCGTCGACCTGGCCACGCTCGCGGACGAGCCGTGGGCCTTCGAGCACCCCGGGGCCCACCTCGCCGACCTCGCCGAACGCCTCTGCCGTCGCGCGGGCTTCACACCGCGGACCGTTGCCAGGTTCGAGAGCCACGGCACGCTGCTCGGCCACGTCGAGGCCGGGCTGTCGGTCACGCTGCTACCGCTGCTCGCCGTCCACGACCGGTACGCCGTGCGCACGCTGGACCTCATCGACCCGCCGCGCCGCGACATCCACCTCATCGCGCGCCGCACCACGATGGACCGGGCGGCCGTGCGGGTGGTGGTGGACGCACTGCGCCACCAGGCGCGATCCGTCTGAACGGCCGTCTTCGCAGGTCAGCCGGGTTATGACCCGGCAGCGGCCGGTCGATCGGACCGCAGACTCCGGTGCTCGGTCAGAAGTCGTCGATGTCCGGCTGGGCCGCCCGCAGCGCCTCTGTCAGCTCACGCAGCCGATGCAGGTCCTCCGCGTCCATCGCCGGTGTCACGTAGTGCGCGATCGACCGCACGTGTCGCCGGCCGAGCTCCTTCTGGGTAGCGGCCCCCTCCTCCGTGAGGCTCACCAGAACCCCTCGGCCGTCGTCCGGCGAGGGGTGCCTGTGCACCAGGCCGCGCTTCTCGAGCCGCTCCACCATGCGCGACAGGGAGGACTGGGCCATCAGGATGTTCTCGTTGAGCTCGCGCAGGCGCAGCGTCTCCCCCGGCGCGAGGGAGAGCGTGAACAGCACGTCGTACTCGCGCATGCTGAGATCGCCCCAGATGTCGTCCGCCAGGAGCCGACGCATCACCGTCACCTGGGCGCGGAACAGCGACTCCCATGCTTCGGCGGCCTCGCGAGCCGACGGCACACCTCGCTCGGTCATCAGCGCGCCCTCCTCGTCATCCACGGCACGCTACCCGACTGAACTTTCACTCACCTACCTGCACGTGTGGTGGCGAATTTCACCATGTCGAATATCCACGACAAGGGCGTCGTGACCGCCCGCCGACGACGCGGCGTCACCGTCCGAGGCGGCGTTCCCGGAGCGAGAAGTCGCGCAGCGCGCGCAGGAAGTCCACGCGCCGGAACGCCGGCCAGTACGCCTCGCAGAAGTAGAACTCGGTGTGCTGGCTCTGCCACATGAGGAACCCGCCGATGCGCTGCTCGCCGGAGGTCCGGATGACCAGCTCCGGGTCGGGCTGCCCTTTGGTGTACAGGTGCTCGGCGATGTGCTCGACGTCGATCGACTCGGCGAGGTCCGCGAGCGTGGCCCCGTCCTTCGCGCGCTCGGTGAGGTACGAGCGGACGGCGTCGGCGATCTCGGTGCGCCCTCCGTACCCGATCGCGACGTTGACCTGCAGGCCTTTGACGCCCGCCGTCCGGTCCGCGGCCGAGCGCAGGGCGCCGGCCAGGCGCGCCGGGAGCAGGTCGAGCCGCCCGATGACGCGCAGACGCCAGCGCCCGGACTCGGCGAGGTCCGACACGGCGTCCTCGATGATGTCGAGGAGGTTGCTGAGCTCACCGGCCGACCGGCTCAGGTTGTCGGTGGACAACATCCACAGCGTGACGACCTCGATGCCCAGCGACTCGGCCCAGCCCAGGAACTCGGTGATCTTGTCGGCGCCGCGGCGGTGACCCGTCGTCGCGGTCTCTCCGAAGGAGCGCGCCCAGCGGCGATTGCCGTCGAGCATCACACCGATGTGCCGGGGCAGCGTCGCGCCGTGCAGCGCCGACGCCAGGCGTCGCTCGTAGAGGCGGTACAGCGGGCTGGGCAGGCGCACGGATTCCTCAGTGGGTCGGGCCAGTGGGAGCCGCGAGGCGCGGTCCGCACGGCAGCTCTTGCGCCGGGTCGAGTACCCGGCAGGACGTGGACAAAGGTACTCCCCGAACACAGGGGTTCCCACGCGCAGGGCCCCTCCTCGGGCACCCCGGCAGGCGACTCCCGCCAACCCAGCGCAGGATCTTCACAAGGCCCTTGTCCAGCAGCCCGACGCCTAACCTACGCTGAAGTAACTTACGCAACCGTAGGTTGCTTCCCGGGATCAGGAAGGCGCCAGTTGCCGAACACAGAGGAGAGCAGCGTGCGAGCTCACACCCCCGAGCCGGACGACTCGGCCGGCAGCTCGAACGAGGCTGCGGACCAGCACACCGGCAAGCTCGACGAGGTGCGCGACAAGGCCACCGACGTCGTGCAGGTCATCTCCACCTCGGTGTCCTCCACCGTCGAGAAGGTCGAACGGAACATCAAGCCGCGCCTGCGCGGCTGGATCCACGCGGGTACGTTCCCGCTGGCGCTCGCGGCGAGCATCGTGCTGATCGCGCTCGCCCCGACCGTGCCAGGCAAGGTCTCCGCGTCGGTGTTCGGGCTGAGCGCCTGCCTCCTGTTCGGCGTGTCCGCGGTGTACCACCGCGGCAACTGGTCACCCCGGACCGACGCCGTGCTCCGGCGCCTCGACCACACCAACATCTTTCTGATCATCGCGGGGACCTACACGCCGCTCGCGGTGCTGCTCCTGCCCCGGGACCAGGGGACGGTGCTGCTCTGGCTGGTCTGGAGCGGTGCGCTGCTCGGGCTGCTGGCGCGCGTCTTCTGGCTGAACGCGCCCCGCTGGGTCTACGTGCCGGTCTACCTCGCGCTCGGCTGGGTCGCCGTCGCCTACATGGGCCAGTTCTGGGCCACCGGCGGCCCCGCGATCGTCTGGCTCATCCTGGCGGGCGGCCTCGCCTACACGATCGGCGCGATCGTCTACGGCACCAAGCGGCCCGACCCGAGCCCTACCTGGTTCGGCTTCCACGAGATCTTCCACGTGTTCACCGTGATCGGGTTCCTGTGCCACCTGGTCGCGATCTACCTCGCCAACCTCGCGATCTGACCGGAGCCGACCGCCGGGTGCTCTCGCCCTGCGTCACTCTCCGTTCAGACCCGCGACGAACAGGTCCTCGAACAGCGCACCGTCCGCCCCGGTGCTCACGTGCTGCGGCGTCCCGCCGGGTACCGCGAGGGTGCGGCCGGCCGACGGCCCGTCCAGCACGACGTCGACCGGGCGCACGCAATAGCTCACGCCTCGGCCGGTCACGAGCGACACCGCCGCCAGCGTGTCCCACCAGTACATGATCCCCTGGTCGATCAGCTCGGGCAGGCCGGGCTGCGTCACGATGGCATGCACGGTGCGCGCCTCGTACGTCGCTGCCTCGGCCCCCAGCCGGTCCACGAAGGCGGGAGTGATCGGCGCGTGGTTGGTGGCGTCGAGCGCGACGATGCGCACCCGGGCACGTGGCACCGCCGCGAACACGTGGTCGGCCGCGGCCGGGTCGATCCACATGTTGACCTCCTGGGTGTTGTCGAACCCCTCTGTGGTCGAGCCGAACAGGTTGCCGCCGACGTCGAACGCCCCGCCCATGACGACCACGCGGCCCAGGTGCTCCCTGACCGTCCGCCGGCTCATCCGGTCCAGCGCAGCGGACAGGTTGCTCAGCGGCCCGGTGGTCAGCACGGTCACCGGGGTCCGCGCGGCACGGACGCTGCTGGCGATGAGCTCGGCCGCCGACATCTCTCCTGGCCGGTCCGGGACCCCCGCGTCGCCCAGGGCGCCGGTCAGCACCTGTTCGAACAGCTCGCGCGCCTCTGGCGGCGGCTCGTTGACCCACTCCGCCGAGCCCTCGGCGACGGGCACGTCCGGCAGGCCGCACCTCGTCAGGATCGTCCGCGCGTGCGTCAGCGAGCGCCCCGGCGTACCCACCCCGTTGTTCACCACCGTGACGGCGCGCAGGTCGATCAGCCCGCGCTTGTCGGCCTGGCAGAGGTACAGGAGCGTCGCGGCGTCGTCGAAGTCCAGGTCGGAGTCGTAGACGACGGGCAAGGGGCCGTCGTCCGGTCGCCCGCCCGCCTGCCCGTCCGGTCGCCCGACGGCGGAGGCCGCCGTCATCGTGGCGCCCGCCAGGCCGACGGCGAGCGCCGCTGACGTGAGAGCCCGCACGCTCGACGAGAATCTCCGGACGCCCACCATGACGCTCTCCTTCCGCTGCCGGTCGGAGCCATCGTGCTTGCCGGTCGGCCGGGTGGGAACGACATTCGCCGCTGCCCGAAGGCGGTCAGGCCTGGGAGGGCACGACGGTGTAGCGACGGTTGGCGAGCGACGGGTTGGTCCTGCGGACCGCGGCGAGCGCAGCGGGGTCCACCTCGACGGTGCGAAAGGCCTGCTCGTCGCCCAGCTCCAGCCCGATAACACCGTCCGGTCCTGCCAGGAGCGTGCGCCCCGTGACTCTCTCGCCCGTCATCCCGACGCCGAGGACCACAGCGGTGTTCTCGATCGCCCGCGCCTGGAGCAGCGTGCGCCAGTGCTCGGCCTTGAGCGGGCCGGCGACCCAGGCGGCGGGGTACACCAGCACGTCGGCTCCGGCGTCGACCACGCGGCGGGCCGACTCGGGGAACCGCAGGTCGTAGCAGGTCAGCACCCCGAAGTTGAGCCCGCCCAGCTGGAGCGTGACCGGCTCGGCGTCGGCGGGACCCGGTTCGAGCCGGTCGGACTCCCGGTACCCGAACGCGTCGTACAGGTGCACCTTGCGGTAGGCGCCGGCGATCTCGCCGGCGCCGTCGACGACGACGAGCGCGTTCACGGCGCGGACCCCGTCGGTGCCCGGCAGCGTGACGCCGGCGATCACGGCGATCCCGTGCTCGCGTGACCTGGCCCGCAGCAGCGTGACGAACGGGCCGTCGAGGGGCTCGGCGTGCTCGGGCCCCACGCCGTGCGGGTCGTAGGCGGACGCGTACTCCGGCAGCACCAGGAGGTCGGCCTCGGCCCGCACTGCCACCTCGAAGGCGTCGACCGCGGTCTGGCGGTTGGCCGCGTGGTCGGCGGTGACGGCCACCTGGGCGACCGTCACGCGCACGACGCCGGCGGTGGTACCCGGCGCTGCCCGGTCAGTCACCCGACCCGCCACCGCTGCTGCTGGACGGGCTGCCTGCGTCGGAGGGTGAGGCGCTCGCGTCGGACGTGCCGGTGGCCTTCGAACCCGGTGCGGCACCGGAGTCCGCCGCACCGGAGTCCGGCGCGGCGTCGCTGCCCGCGCGGCGGAAGGTGATGACCTCTGGCTCGGGGACCGGGAGGCCCTGCTCGCGGGCGTTGTGACCGACCTTGCGCAGGTGCTTGCTCAGGTTCAGGAACAGGGCGACGCACGCGAGCGCCAGCGCGAAGGTGGCGATGAAGCCGATGAGTCCCGGCGAGACCTGCCACTCCTCAAGCCCCGGGCGAAGCGTGCCCTCGGTGGGGTTCGGTGAGGGGTCCGTCGCGAGGGCCAGCGCGCCGGCGACGAGCCGGCTCATGCGGGAACCTCCGCCCGGACACCCTCGAAGAGGTCCTCCTCGTACTCCCCCGCGGCGCGCTCGGGCAGCGGCACACGGGTCTCCGCGAGCTCGTACTCGTCCCACGGCCACACGTCGATCTCGAGGTCGCGCGGCACCGCGAAGAAGAAGCCCGTCGGGTCGATCTGTGAGGCGTGCGCCCTCAGTGCGGCGTCCCGGTTCGAGAAGTAGTCGGCGACGGGGACCAGAGTGGTCACCTGACGCTCCGGGATCTCGCGCGCGTCACGTGACTCGACCCAGTCGCCGAAGGGCGACTCGAGCCCCGCTCCCTCCATGGCCTCGTGCACGGCGCGGATGCGCTTCATCGAGAACCCGTGGTTGTAGTAGAGCTTGAGCGGCTCCCACGGCTCGCCCGTGCCCGGGTAGCGGTCGGGGTCACCGGCGGCGGCGAACGCCTCGTACGACACCTCGTGGCACTTGATGTGGTCGGGGTGCGGGTAGCCGCCCGACGGGTCGTAGGTCGTGATGACGTGCGGCCGGAACTCGCGCACTGCCTGCACCAGCGGTGCGGCCGCCTCTTCCAGCGGGACCAGCGCGAAGCAGCCCTCGGGGAGCGGGGGCAGGGGGTCGCCCTCCGGCAGGCCCGAGTCCACGAAGCCCAGCCACTGCTGGCGGACGCCCATCGCGGCGGCGGCCTGAGCCATCTCCAGCCGGCGCACCGCGCGGCGGCCCTCGATCGAGTCGAACTCGTGACCCTCCGGCACCTCGAACGTGGGGTTCAGCACATCGCCCCGCTCGCCCCCCGTGCACGTCACGATGAGGACCTCCACCCCCTCTGCGGCGTAGCGGGCCGTCGTCGCGGCTCCCTTGCTCGACTCGTCGTCCGGGTGCGCGTGCACCGCCATCAGACGGAGCGGCTCGCGCTCGGGTACGGACACTGGGTCCTCCTGTGTGGGATGAGGCTGTGTGGGATGACTACTGGGACAATCACTCACATGGACCATGATGGTCCAGGGACAATCTTGCTACGAACCACTGACACCTCGATCCAAGCGAGCCGTGATGACCGACCCAGACCCCGCCGCCCCGACCGGCACGGCGCCCGCGCAGGCACCGGACCTGGCCGAGCGCTATGGCCGGACGAAGCCTCGACCGCGGCAGGCAGCTGCGCTGCCTGGTGAGGCGGACCCGTGGGACGAGTCCGACGGCGTCCGTCCCCGGCCGAAGCTGACGGTGGGGGCCCGGATCGCGGTCACCCTTGCACTGGCAGCCGGTGTGGCCATCGCCGCATGGTTCACGATCGTCGACACCCAGCGTGACCCCGTGACCTTCACCGACGTCGGGTTCTCGGTGACGAGCGCCGAAGCGGTGGAGGTGACGTTCGACGTGAGCATGCCACCGGGTACCGAGGCCGTGTGCACGGTGACCGCGCTCAGCCAGAGCTTCGCGGAGGTGGGCGCCGTCGACGTCGAGGTGGGCCCGGACGCCGCGCGCACCGCGCGACACACGGTGACCATCGCCACGACGGAGCTCGCGACCACAGGCGTCGTCGACAACTGTGACATGCGCTGACAGGGAGCGAGCCGAACGTGCACGGCCGTCCGCTCAGAGCGGAACCCGGGACACTTTCGGCATGTCTTTCCCAGGGATTGGTATTCTGGTCGTTTCACACGCTGTGTTGACCGGCTGACGCGCGTGCCCGATCCGCTCCGTCGGTCGGGTTTTGCGCGCGGCCGTAACTGTGGCTCGATCGAGCAACGACGAAAGGAGAGCCCCCGTGGCCGACGCTTCTGTCACCTGGCTCACCCAGGAGGCGCACGACAAGCTCAAGGCTGAGCTGGAGCATCTCTCCGGCCCCTATCGGGCGGAGATCACCGAGCGCATCGCGGCCGCCCGCGACGAGGGCGATCTCAAGGAGAACGGCGGCTACCACGCCGCGCGCGAGGAGCAGGGCAAGAACGAGCTGCGCATCCTCGAGCTCACCGAGAAGCTGCGTAACGTCCAGGTCGGCACCCCCGCGGACGACGGCAAGGTCGAGCCCGGAATGGTCGTGACCGCCGTGGTCGCGGGCGACGAGATGAGCTTCCTGTTCGGCTCGCGCGAGATGGCGGGTTCCACGGAGCTCGACGTCTACTCGCCGACGTCGCCGCTCGGCGCTGCGATCGACGGCAAGTCGATCGGCGCGAAGACGAGCTACCAGGCCCCCAATGGGCGCGACATCCCCGTGGAGATCACGGGAGCGAAGCCCTTCCAGGGCTGAGCCGTAGGTGAAGCGCAGGGTGCGGGCCGAGGAACGAGGCACGCGCCCGAAGCGGAACCGCAGGCTCAGCCCTTACCCATAGAGCCTGAGCCTGAGCCGCAGGCTCAACCCCAGCGCAGACCGACGGGCCTGTCAGATGCTCGGTTCACTCCGGTGAGCTGAACGTCCGACGGGCCTGTCGGCGTTCCCTGGCCCGTCCGCGGACGCCAGGTCGGCGAGCCGCCGCCCGAGGAACCTCCGGTCCCCCTCCCTGTCCACCTGGCTGAGTGCCCGCCGGTACTCCGCCCCTGCCTCGACGGGCCGGCCGGCACGCCGCAGCAGGTCGGCCCGCATCGCCGGGAGCAGGTGGTAGGCCGCCAGCGCCGGAGCTGACGCCAGCTCGTCGAGCTCGGCCAGACCGGCAGCGGGTCCCCGGGACATCCCCACCGCCACCGCACGGTTGAGTGCCACCACCGGCGAGTGCGTCATGCCCACCAGGACGGTGTAGAGGGCCTCGATCTCGACCCAGTCCGTCCGGTCCGCCGACGCCGCCCGCGCGTGCAGCGCCGCGATCGCCGCCTGCACCTGGTACGGCCCGGGGCACCGCTCGGAGAGCGCGTCGTCGAGCACCGCCAGGCCCTCGGCGATCTCGTCGTGCCGCCAGAGCGTCCGGTCCTGTTCTTCGAGCGTGCGCGGCACCGCCTCCGGCCCGGCTCCCAGGCGGGCCCGCCGCCGCGCGTGCTGGAGCAGCAGCAGGGCGAGCAGCCCGCTCGCCTCCGGTTCATCGGGCAGCAGCCGCGCGACGAGCCGGGCGACGCGCAGCGCATCGTCCGCCAGGGCACGCCGGACCGCGGCCCCCGCGACGCCGTCGGCGGGCTCCGCCCACGCGTCGTAACCCTCGGTGAACAGCACGTACAGCACCGCCAGCACTGCCGAGACCCGCTCGTGCAGCAGCTCCGGCGGCGGCACCCGGAACGCGATCCCGGTGCTGCGGATCTTGCGCTTGGCCCGGGTCAGGCGCTGGGCCATCGTGGTCTCCGGCACCAGGAAGGCCCGCGCGACCTGCGCCGTCGTCATCCCGGTGAGCGACCGGAGCGTGAGTGCCACCCGACCGTCCAGCGGCAGGGCGGGGTGGCAGCAGGTGAAGACGAGGCGCAGCAGGTCGCCGTCAGGATCGTTCGACTCCACGGCGGCCCACCCTGCGCCGTCGGCCGCGCCCCCGTCCACGGTCTCGACCGCCGGATCACCTGCAGCCGAGCCGAGCCGCTCGGTGAGCCGCGCCGCCACCGCGACCTTCTCCGCCTCGACCTTGCGACGCCGCAGCCGGTCCAGCGCGCGGTTACGGGCCGTGGTGGTGAGCCAGGCTCCGGCACGCGCCGGGACGCCGTCCCGCTCCCAGGTGCGCAGGGCGACCGCGAACGCCTCCTGGGCGCAGTCCTCCGCGAGATCGAGGTCGCCGGTGCTGCGGGCCACGGCCGCGAGCACCCGGCCCCACTCGTCGCGGAAGGCCGCCGTGACGGCCCGCCCGACGTCGGTCACCCCTCGCTGCCGCTGTCGAGGCCGAGCGGCCAGAACGGGCGCAGCTCGACGGCGCCGGTGTGCGCCATCGGGTGGGCGGCGGCGATCCGGATGGCCTCGTCGAGGTCGGGCGCCTCGAGGATGTCGAAGCCCGCGATCACCTCTTTGGTCTCGGTGAACGGGCCGTCGGTGACCACGACCTCGCCGGTGCGGACCTGCACGCCCACGGCGTCGGCCGGCGGGCGCAACCGGTCGCCCATGATCGCGCGGCCCGACCCGTAGGTGTCCCGCACCCAGGTCTCGATGTCGGGCACGTCGGCCGGGTCGGCCGGGGCGTCGGGCGTGGCCAGGACCAGCATGAGATAGCGCATGGTGTGCTCCCTTCCGGGGAGGTCCCCGGTGTCATGGTTCCGCGACCGGAGCGGCCGCGTCACTCGGACGACGAACGGGAGGGCGCGTGCACGACACCCGCACGACACTCAGTTCGCGACGACCTCGTAGCCCTCGGACTCCAGACGTTCCACGACGGCGGCCCGGTGCCCGGTCCCCTTGGTCTCGAGCTGCAGGTTGACCCGGACCTCGGACACGGCGAGCGAGACGTCGGTGCGCGTGTGGTCGACGGCCACGATGTTGGCGCCGGCCGCGGCGATCGTCTCCACCAGCCGGGCGAGGGCGCCCGGCTTGTCCATCAGCCGTACCTGCAGCTTCAGGTAGCGCCCGGCCGCTACGAGACCGTGCTGGACCACGCGGAGCAGCACCAGCGGGTCGATGTTGCCGCCCGACAGGACGGCGACGACCGGCCCCTTGAACACGCCGGGGCCCGCGGCCATGATGCCGGCTACCCCGGCGGCACCGGCCGGCTCGACCATCAGCTTGGAGCGCTCCAGCACCGCGAGCAGCGCGCGCGAGAGCTGGTCCTCGGTGACGGTCCGGACCTCGACGCCCTCCTTCTGGACGATCCCGAACGGCACGTCGCCCGGCAGCCCCACGGCGATGCCGTCGGCCATCGTGGAGCCGAGCGTGCCCGGCAGCGGCTTGCCCGCCTTCAGCGAGCCCGGGTAGGCGGCCGCGGACGCCGCCTGCACACCCACGACCTTCACGTGCGGTGCCACCTCGGCGAGCACTGCCGCGATCCCGGCCACGAGCCCGCCGCCACCCAGCGGCACGACGACGGTGGCGACGTCGGGCACCTGTTCCAGGATCTCCAGGGCGACGGTGCCCTGGCCCGCCACGACGTCCACATGGTCGAACGGGTGGATGAGCACCCGGCCGGAGCGAGCCGACTCGACGCGGGCCGCGGCGAGCGCCTCGTCCACGGACGAGCCCACCATCCGCACCTCCGCACCGTAGCCGCGGGTCGCCGCGACCTTGGGGAGCGCGGCGTCGACCGGCATGTAGACGACGGTGTCGATGCCAAGCATTCCCGCGGCGACCGCGACGCCCTGCGCGTGGTTGCCCGCGGAAGCGGCGACGATGCCGCGTTCGCGTTCAGCGGGCGACAGACGTGCTAGGCGCACGTACGCGCCCCGCACCTTGAACGAGCCGGCGCGCTGCAAGTTCTCGCACTTGAGCAGCACCTTCGTACCGGCGATGGTGGAGAGCGCGCGGCTCTCGGTGATCGGTGTCCGGGTGATGACACCGTTGAGCAGGTCGGCGGCGGCGCGGGCGTCGTCGGCGGTCACCGTGAGGTGGCCGCCGTAGGACTCCAGGTCGAACGGATCCAAGGGCACAGCGGGCATGTTGCCCGACTACGCCGCCAGATGCACGTTCAGCGCGTCGGATCGCCCTCCGGCGCGTCGCGATCCTCGTCGACGCCGACGTCCGTGACGGCCGTCTCGGCCACCACACCGGGCGTGCGGCGCAGCCGCAGCGGGATGGGTGGCGCGTCTGCAGCGCGCCACCGGATCGGCAGCGCGTCCTCGTCCCCCAGCTCCGGGAACTTGTCGTGCCCGTTGAGGTAGAGGATCACCGTGTTCAGCACGGCCGCGAGCGGCACGGCGAACAGGGCACCGACGATGCCCGCCGCGTACGAACCCGCGGCCACGGCGAGGATCACGGCCACCGGGTGCAGCGAGACGGCGTGCCCCATGAGGAACGGCTGCAGCGCGTGCGACTCGATCTGCTGCACCAGCAGCACCACGCCGAGCATGATGAGGGCGGCCACCCAGCCGTTCGAGACGAGCACCACGACCACCGCGATGGCGCCGGTGGCGATCGCACCGACCACCGGCACGAAGGAACCGACGAACACCAGGATGCCGATCGGCAGGGCGAGCGTCGGGACGAAGAACACCGCACCGATCCCGATGCCGACCGCGTCCACGGCGGCGACCAGGATCTGCGTGCGGGTGTACGCGGCCAGAGTGACGGCGCCGCGCCGGCCGGCCTGGTTGACGCGTTCCCGGGAGGACATCGGGAGCAGGCCGACGATCCAGGTCCAGATCCCACGCGGGTCGTGCAGGAAGAAGAACGTGCAGAACAGCGCGATGAGGGCCCCGACGAGCACGCTTCCCGCGGTCGCGGCGGCACCGAGGGCACCACTCACGATGGCGCCCTGCTGCGCCTCGAGCTGGGCGAGGATGTCCTGGCTGTAGCTGTTCAGCTGGTCCTCCAGCCCGAACGTCGCCGAGAGCTGTGCCCAGAGCTCCTCGAAGCCGCTGATCGCCTGCGCCGTCAGGTCGGCGAACCCGTTGGCTATCGACTGCCCCGCCAGGGTGACCAGGCCCGCCACCACCACGATCAGGCCGACCAGGGAGAGCCCGGCGGACAGCCCGCGCGGCAGGCGCAGCCGCTCGTTCAGCACCCGGCGCACCGGGGTCAGCATGATCGTGAGCAGCAGGGCCACCGCCACCGGGATGACTATCGTCTTCAGCAGCGTGAGAAGCCAGAGCGCGGCCGCGATGAACGCGCCGATGAGGAGTATGCGCCACGACCAGGACGCGGCCGCCCGGATGGCTGGCGGGACGGCGCCGGACTCGTCGGTGGGCGGCGCGGTGGCCTGGGTCGACGTCACGCTGGTCTCCTCGGTCTGCGACACGGATAACACCCTAGGGGAGCACACGGGCGCCCTGCCGGCCTGCTCACGCGCCGCACGAAAGGTGCACCGTGCGCGCACGGATCCGACAGATGTCGGAACGAACACCCGACACCTGACCGATGACGTGGCGGGTGCGGGCCCGTAGCCTCACGGCACGGCCCGTCGTGGGTCGGGTCCCGGACGATCCCGGAGGGCGGCACCCGCATGAGGCTCCGATCAGGCACACGACCGACACCAGGCCCCAGGACCGCTGGGCGGGCGGCTGCCGTCGCCGCCGCAGCGGCGCTCGCCGTCCCGCTCACGCTCCCCCTCGTGGGGACGACGTCGACTGCCGAGGTGACCACACCGACGTCGGACGGCCCGGTCGCGGCGGCCGACCCGCAGGACTGGACCGACCAGGCCGAGATGACGTGGGACGACTACGCCCCCGTGCGGCCGGCGGAGTGGGACTCCGCGGACACCTCCGAGGGCAGTGACGTGCAGTACCGCACGGCGGTGATCCTGCTGGAGTTCTCCGACCAGCCGTTCCTCATCACGCAGGACCCGCTGACGCACCCGTTCGGCAACCCGGTCAGCGGGTTCCAGCCGGTGGCCGCCGGCGACGTGAACCAGTGGTTCTACGACTACTACGCCACGCCGAACGAGTACAACGGCGGGCAGACCCTGCACGGGTACTGGATGGAGGACAGCCACGGCCGGATCGGCGTCGACGTGGAGGTCTTCGGCCCGTACACGCTGCCGGGCAAGCTGCACGAGTACGGCTACGACCGGTTCAACCAGCCGGTCGAGGAGTTCTGCCCGCAGGGAGACGAGTGCGGCAAGGACATCCGCGAGGCCGGGTTCGCGGCCTGGCACGAGGACATGGGCGGTTGCGAGGAACAGCTCTGCGGCTTCGACAACGGCTTCTGGGTGACCTCCGGGCACGACGAGACGTCCACGTGGGAAGAGTTCGGACAGATGATGTTCGAGTCCCCCGAGGACGTCCCGGACGAGCTGGGACCGCCGCGCGCGGAGAACGGCGAGGCGCCTCTCAACCAGAACGGTGACCCCATGCCGAACTGGGCGGCCACCCGGTACGTGGACTGGACGTCCTGGCAGTCGGCGGCGAACCACTGGCCCAACGCGGGCGGCGGCACCTCCACCCAGGCGGAGAGCTCCGGCCTCGGCGTGTTCGCGCACGAGTTCAGCCACCTGCGCGGCCTGCCGGACAACTACAACAACCCGTTCGCCGACAACACCCGTAACTACACCGGCTACTGGGAGATGATGAGCCGCGGCTCGTTCAACGGCCCGGGCGGAACCCATAACCGGTGGCAGATCCCGAACGCCGGCGGCTCCGCGCTCGGGCCGCACCACATGCTCCACTACAAGCAGGACCTCGGCGTGCTCACCGACGACGACCAGGTGCTGCTGACCCGGTCCCAGCTCGCCGAGCAGGGTCCGGCCGTCGCCACCCTCAAGGCCCGTTCCTCGGTGCCTGAGTCGCGCGGCGGGAGCAGCGGCAAGGTCGGCCTCGAGGTGACGCTCGACGGCGGGTACACCGCAGGCCAGTGCGCGGCGGACACGCCGGAGGACCCGGACTTCTGGTGCCCGGACGGAACTGGCTGGACCGACTACACGATGGAGGTCGTGGACCGGGTGGGCAACGACTCGTTCACCGCCGGCCACGGCGTGCTCCTGGCACAGAACCAGCCACGGGGCACCCCGCGCGAGTGGCTGGTCGACGCCAACCCCGAGAACATCGACCGCATCGACTACTACCGCCCGGACGGCACCCCGGTGCCCGTGGTGCGCGGCGATCCCCGGCAGCTCGACGACGGCACCTTCCATGCCGGCACCGAGTCCGGCAGCTCGTACGAGTACGTAGACGAGCCCAACAACGTGCACCTGTACGTGCTGGACGCGTCACGCGCCGCCGACGGCGAGCTGACCTACGACGTCGCCGCGCGGAACCTGGACGCCTCCGGCCCGGCTCGGCGGGGTGTCCGGCTCGGCCGGCCCGAGCAGCACCCGGTCGGTGACGGCACCACGCTGGTCAACGTGCCGCTGCGGAACACCGGCGAGGCCGGCGAAGGGGCCTTCGACTCGGACGTGTACCGGGTCTCGGCCTCTGTCAGAGGACGCGGCTGGGACGTCTCCCTCCCGTACGAGGTCACGGCCGTCGAGGCGGGCGACACGCTGCCCGTGTCGGCGTACGCGACGGCGTCGGACGACGGCGCGGCGCGGACGGCGCTCCTGACCCTCACGGTGACGAGCGAGTCCGACCCGAGCGTCGCGCGGACGTTACGCGTACCGCTGCGGGCCAAGGCGCCGACGGCGCGGTCGCTGTCCACCCTCGTGGCGGACTACCGGGACCGCGGTGTGCTCACCGACGACGAGGCCCGGCGTCTCGAGGCGCACCTGCGGGCACCTTCCGGGGCAGGTGGCGGCTCGGCGGACGCGGCGCTCGCACGGTTCGCCCAGGACGCAGAGGGCCTGGCCGACGTCGGGCAGCGCAACCTGGCCGCCGCCGCGCTCTCCGCGGCGGCCGGCGACCTGCGGGACGCCGGGTGACGCTGCGCCCCGACGGCGCCGGGTTCGGCCCGTTGCTGACCCCGGACTCCGAGATCGGTCCGTTGCTGACCCCGGACGCTGAGATCGGTCGGTTGCCTCGAGATCGGTCCATTGATGGACCGATCTCGAGACAAGGGACCGATCTCACGGGGCAGGCTGGGCAACCAGCCGATCTCGCTCGTCGAGCTGGCCGGATCCCGCGGGATCGGGCGGCTCGCCCTCGCGGACGCACGTCCGCTGCCGGCGTAGGGCTCGCGGGGTTGCTGGCGGGATGCCTGGCGGCGTGCTCCGGTGGGGCCGCGAGCGCCCAGGACACCCAGGCGGTGCGTCTCGTCGTCCCGGACGCGAACATCCGCGAGCCGGCCGATCCGTGCTCGGGCGCGCGCGCCTTCCGGTACGCGCACCCGGAGGCGGCGTTCGAGGTGCTGGCGGACGGCGCGGTACTCGCCGCCGGTGCGCTCCCGGAAGGGCGGGCCGAGAAGGCGTTCTCGATCGACCTGGGCTCGGACCGGCAGCCAACGGTGTGCGTCATGTCGCTCGATGTTCCCGCGTCGGTCGACCTGTCGGACGCCGAGCTCATGATCGGCGAGCACGGCCCCGTGCCGATCGAGCCGAACCCGGCCCTCGACGACGTCCCCGAGGCGGTGCTGCGGTGAGGGCCGCCCTCAGGGGCCTCGTGGCCGTCGGCCTCGTCGTGGCCTCCGTCGCCGGGTGCTCCGAGCCGACCCGCGGCCGCATGCCGGGGCCTGTGCCGTCCGGCGTGGAGTTTCGTCCAGCGCCCGACGACGCGCCTCCGGCGCCCCTGCTCACCCTGGAGCTGCCGGACGGCACGACCCTCGACCTGGCCGAGCAGTGGAGCGAGCGGCCGGTGGTCCTCGTGTTCTTCGAGACCTGGTGCACGCGCTGCGAGGCCCAGCAGGAACCGATCAACGACGTGGTCGAGGAGTACGAGGACACGGTCCTGTTCGTCGGCGTCGCGCACCAGTCCGAGCCCGCCGAGGTCGCTGCGTACGTCGAGGACAACGACATCACCTACCCCGTGGCCGTGGACCCGAGCGGCGACGCGACGCTCAGGTACGCCGTCGCCGAGCCGCCGCTCGTTGCCCTGGTCGGCAAGGACGGCAGCCTGCTGCGCGGCTGGCCGGAGGGCGTGACAGGCGACGAGCTCAGCACGGCCATCGCCGACCTGGCCGTGCGCTGAGCCACCCGCCGCTGGTCGACCCTGTCGAGGCCCCGCCGCCTCAGGTCCCGGCCAGTCGGCCCCTGATCCGAGCGACCTTGAGCGCCAGGTGCAGCGCAAGGCGCTCCGTACCGTTCTTGAGGTCGGTGCCGGCGAGCAGCTCGACGCGCTGCAGTCGGTAGTACAGCGACGTGCGATGCAGGTGCAGCGCCTCCGCCGTCGCCTGCGCGCTGCCTGCGAGCTCGAGGTACGTCTCCAGCGTGCGCAGCAACGGGGCGGCCTCCGGAAGGTCGAGGAGAGCCTCCAGGCCGGGGTGCACCGGGACGCCGTCGGCGGCGATGCGCGCGGCCACCGCTGTGAGCGGATCGACGACGTCGGCCGGGGGAGGCTCCACGGCGTGCTCAGGACGGGGCTCCGGACCAGCCCCGAACCCGCCGCCCGGGTCGGCCGTCGCACGCCTCACATCAGGCAGGGTCTCCGGGATGGTGGGGACGAACGTGACCCGCACGTTCCCCGCGTCGAGCCGCAGTACGACCTCGCTGTCCACGACCCTCCCCGTGTCGACGTTGCCTGGGGACTCTATTTGACGTTTCTCGTGAATCTCAAGGTTGGTTCCTGGTCAATTCGTGGGCAATTCTCAGGATTCCAGTTGTCGCCTCTGCGGGTGCACCGTCTCACCGCGCTCCAGCATGCTGACGAACTTGGCGATGTTCCGTGCGCGGGTCTCCGGCTTCTTGACACCCGTGATCCTGAACAGGATCGCGTACCGGTTCTGTGCGGTGAGGATCCCGAACATCGCTGTCGCACGCGGGCTGGCCGCGAGCGCCTCGGCCAGGTCGGGCGGCACCACGATGTTCTTGCTGCCCTCGTACGCGGCATCCCAGCGGCCGTCCGCCTTGGCCTTGTCGACCTCTTCCTGGCCACGTGGCCGCATGCGTCCCTCTTCGGTCAGCCGGCCCACGATCCCGACGTTCCGTGCCGACCAGCGGCTGCGTGACCTGCGTGGGCAGTACCGCTGCAGCGCGGTCGCGTCATCGCGGCCCAGCGCTTGTGCGTCGATCCAGCCGCTGCAGAGCGCCTCCTCCAGGGCGGAGTCGCGCGTCAGGCTCGTCGGGGCGTCCTTGCCCTTCTTCGCGAGAATCAACCAGACGCCGTTCGAGGTCGCCTCGTTCTCATCGAGCCAGTCGCGCCAGGCGGCGGTGTCGGCGAGCAGGAGCTCAGGATCAGTGTCAGCCATGGACAGGACGCTACGCCGAGCCACCGACATCGACGGCTCAGTCCGACTCCGCGTCCGCTGGCAGGATCGCAAAGTGGCCGTGGCCGCTGAGCGGCTGCACTACCCGGTAGTCCTGATCAGTTGCCACAACGAGGTTCGTGCCCAGCGAACCGGCTACGACGACATTCATCGCATCCGCAAGGTCCAGCGAGCCAGGCTTACGACGCTTTCGCTCCATCTTGCCCTCGTACTTCTTGATGAGTGCCCTGGCGGTCCCGTAGTCCTCAGGGCGCGGGTCGGCCACGTCGAAGAAACTGTCAGTGACGTTCTCAAGAAAGTCGCTCGCCGCAAGATGCTCACCTGCCGCGCTGAGCAGGTAGTGAACCTCGGCGATGACCAGCGGAGTGACGATCGCGGTCCTGGCCGATTCAAGAGTCTCTCGAAACTGATCGTGCTGCGGCTCCCCCGGGTCCATCGCGGCGACGATCCCCCCGGTATCGGCGATGACGATCACTCGCCAAAGCCGTCCATGAGTTCATCGACGCGCCGAGTCAGACCGTGCTGCCGCAGGCGACCTTTCATCTTCGGACGGGTACGCAGATGGTCGTGGATCACCTGATCGATTCCTTCGCGAATCAGATCCGCCTGGGATCGCCCCGTGAGCTCTCCGATACGTTCGAGGTTGGCCTTGCGACGCTCGTCGAGGTAGATACTGGTCTTCATCATGCCCTACATCATGCCCTACGTGATGTAGGGCATCAAGGGCTGGCTCTGACCTCATGTCCGGCCGTCCCGCGGCCCGAACGCCCGCAGGGCGTCGGCGTCGCTGTTCGCCGACGTGACGTACTCCCGTGCCCACTCCTCCGCTCCGGGATAGGTGCTCCCGGTGGCGACGGCGGCCACTGCCGCTGAGACGTCGACGGGCGTGTGCCGCAGCTCGACCTGCCCGTCGCGCAACAGCGCCCAGGAGCCGCCCGCGCGGCCGTACGGCATGCCGACGCTGCCAGGATTGACGCACAGGCGCCGGTCGACGAGCCGCACGAACGGCATGTGGGTATGCCCCAGCACGACGGTCTCCACCGCGGCGTCGAGCCCGCCGAGCACCTCGGCCCAGCGCTCGAGGGAGGAGTCGACGAGCACCACCTCCTCGTCGTCGCGCGGGGTGGCGTGGCAGAACACGACGCGGCCGAACCCGCGCACCGTCAGCTCGGCCGGGTACGGCAGGCCGGCGAGCAGCGCGACGTCGTCGGGCCGTAGCTGGGCCGCGGCCCATGGCGCGACCGGATCGGGGATGGCGGTGCGTCCGCCGCGTGCGAGGGCGACCAGCTCGCGGTCCGCGTTCCCACGGACCAGAAGGGCTCGCTCCCCCAGGGACCGCAGGCGGTCCAGCACCGCGACGGGCTGGGGTCCGGCGGCGTGATCGCCGGTGACGACTACCCGGTCGGCGGCGACCACGTCGGGCTCCGCGAGCACCGCCTCCAGGACGGGGAGCACCCCATGGACGTCCGACAGGACCGCGACCGCACCGACCTCTGAGCTCATGGGACGACGATGGCCCGTGGGGCACCGAGCCGCCAGCGGATCTGCCGACAGCAGCGCTGTGGACTGGCCGCGGAACACCACCGCACCGCGGTGTGTTGCGATGATGAAAGCGCTACCCGCGCAAGTAGACGTAAGGAAGTGTCCGATGACGTTCTTGAACTCCCTCTTCGGCCCGGGCTCCGGTTCCACGAAGACCACGATGATCGCGCCGGAGGACGCCCTGCGGGGCCGGTCCGCGCCGGTGCTGCAGGCGCCGCGCCCGCACACGGTGCTCGGCTCGTCGATCACGGGCCCGTGGGAGCCCGGTACGCGCGTGCTGTACCTGGCGATGGGCTGTTTCTGGGGCGCCGAGGAGATCTACTGGCAGGTCCCCGGCGTGGTGAGCACCGCCGTCGGCTACATGGGTGGCACCACGCCCAACCCGACGTACGAGGAGGTCTGCAGCGCGCGGACCGGTCACACGGAGACCGCGCTCGTCGCGTACGACCCGGAGAAGGTCACCGAGGCAGAGCTGCTCAAGATCTTCTGGGAGCGGCACGACCCGACTCAGGGCTTCCGCCAGGGCAACGACGTGGGCACGCAGTACCGCTCGGCGATCTACTGGACGACGCCGGAGCAGGCCGAGGCCGCCAAGGAGACCGCAGCGCGGTACGCCGAGGTGCTCAGCGCCAAGGGCTACGACGCGATCACCACGGAGATCGCCCCGGCCGCCGAGGCCGGAACGTTCTACTACGCCGAGGACTACCACCAGCAGTACCTGTCCGACGCGAAGAACCCGAACGGCTACCGGTGCCACGCGACGACGGGCGTCCCGTATCCGGCGCCTGCCGCGTAGCAGCACGTAGATGCGCCCGGTGATCCATCGAACGGATCACCGGGCGCATGGCGTGTGCAGGACTCGCCGTCAGGCCGGTCCTGCGGTTCGGGTCAGCGACCCGTCGCGCGGCGTCGCGCGATGATCAGCGAGACACCTGCCGCGACGATGAGCAGGGCGGCCCCGCCCAGAACCGCCACGTCCCGTGGACCGGTGGCGGCCAGCTGCTCCGGCTGGTCCGCCCCAGGCTGCGCGGGCTGTTCCGCTCCCGGCTCGCACGACACCTCGTCGAACTTCACGTCGTACCATGCGACGTCAACATCCGACCAGGTCCAGCCCTTGGGGAACTTCTCTTCCTTCGCCCAGAAGTAGCTCCAGGAAAGCTTCGCGGACACGTCAAGGGTGGACTCGGGGTCGGACGCGCGGTCAGCCAGCTCGTAGGTGATCCCCTCACCATTCTCCGGCAGAGTGACCGTCGGCTCCGTCAGCTCACCGTCCACACACTCCGCCTGCGTCACCACGGGCAGTTCGGGCACCACCGGATCATTGTGCGGGGCACACGGCACATCCTCGAACTTCACCTCGTAGGTCCCCCCGTCCGCGGACACCGTCCACCCCTCCGGCACCTCTGCCGCCCAGGTGTAGCCCTCCTTCAGCGTTGCCCACACTTCCAGGTCGATAGGCACGAGGAACGGATTCGTGTACCAGTAGCCCTGGAAGTCGTAGGCGATGCCGTCGCTGTCCTTCGGGGCGCTGAGCCTCGGAGGGATGTACTTGTCGCCCTCGCACCTCGGCCAGGTGATCGCGGGTATCTCGGGCACGACCTCGATCAGCGTGTCGTCCGTGGCGGAGGGTTCCGGAGTCGCTTCAGGAGCCGATTCCGGGGTCGCATCCGGGGCGGGCGCTTCCGGGGCGGGCGCTTCCGGGGTCGCTTCCGGGGTCGCTTCCGGGGCGGGCGCTTCCGCGGTCTGGGCCGGACCCTCGGTATCGGCCGCGATCGCCGGCGTCGCGCCCAGGGCCCCGATGAGGCCGGTGAGGCCAAGTGTGAGGACGACACCAGTCGACTTCGCACCGATCAGCCTTCTCTTCTGTTCGAACATATCTCCTCATCACATCTCTGGGAATTGTCCGATAATCGACACCACTCAGGTGCAGTGAGTTCGAATCGGTGTGGTCTGGCACGCACTCGTGGAGACCCGACAGCAGTACCTCTCGATGCGCCTCCACGCCTACCATGACGCACCGCGAGCGGGTTTCGTTGGTGGTCTGCGAAGAACCCGAACGGCTACCGCTGCCACGCGACCATGGTCGTGCCCGTCCCGAGGCCGTCTGACCGCAACGTCAGTGGCTGGTCGTAGGGTCGGCCGCATGATCCGAATGCCAGCCACCGAGCGCTCCGTCACCAATGAGGACTGGTACGCCCGCGACCTGTCCGGCGAGGACCACCTGGCGACGCTGTTCGCCGACGTGGACATGACGGAGGCCTCGGGCACCGGCGCCACGTTCGACTCGTGCGTGTTCCGGGGCGTGCGCTTCAACAGCGCCCACCTCACGGAGCTCGCGTTCACCTCGTGCGTGTTCGACGGGTGCGTGTTCTTCGATACGAAGCTGGAGCGCTGCAAGCTGGTCGGCTCGCAGTTCGCCGACTGCCGGTTCGACCTGCTCAAGGTCGAGGGCGGCAACTGGTCCTTCACCGACCTGCACCGCGCGGCCATGGCCGGCGCGCAGTTCGACGGCGTCCGTTTCCGCGAGGCCGACCTGGCAGGGATCAAGGCGAACGGCGTCGTGCTGGTCGGCTGTGACCTGTCGGGCGCGGACCTCGAACAGGCTGACCTGACCAACGCCGACCTGCGCGGCAGCGACCTGTCGACGCTCGACCCGCTCTCGGCGAACCTCACAGGCGCGGTGGTCAGCGAAGCCCAGGCGATCCTGCTGGCCGAGACGCTCGGCCTCGTGGTCCGGCCGGACTGAGCGAGTACAGCGAGCCGTTGCGCCAGATCCTGACGTGCACCTGGAGCTAGACCCGTCGATCGGGCCTGTCGGATGTGGTGACGCCGTCTTCCTGCACCCGGGACCTGAGCACGTCGAACTCGCACCCCGGCGCGTCCGGGTCGAAGCCGTGCTCGATCAGCCAGCGCGACGCCACCAGGCTGCGCATCGACCACCAAGCGCGGATCACGTCCCGGTCCGCGCCGCCGCCGTAGCCGGCAAGCAGGTCATCGAGGCGTTCTTCGTGGCCGAGCGTCAAGGTGGCGAGATCGAACATGGCGTCCCCGGGGGCGGCCTCGGACCAGTCGATGACGCCGGTGACCTCGTCGCCGTCGACGAACACATGGGTGATCTGCAGGTCACCGTGGATGAACGCCGGTCTCCACGGCCGGAGCGCGCCCTCGGCGATCTCGCGGTTGCGCCGGATCACCTCGGCGGGCAGAACGCCGTTGGCCAGCAGCCACGCGCACTCTCTGTCGAGGTCCGCCGTCACGTCGTCGAGCCGGCGGCCCGGCCACGGCGGCAACGGCGCGTCGTGCAGCCTGCGGATGGCGGCACCCGCCGCCGCCCACGCCGCCGGGGACGCGCCCGAGGGCTCGCTGAGAAGGCCGAGCGCCTTTCCGGGAACGGCAGCGATCGCGAGCACAGGCGGCTCACACCACAGGACCGCCGGAGTCGGGATCGGTGCCCTGGCCATCGCGCGCACCTCGAGGTCGGCGTGCACAGGGTCACCGTCGACCTTCAGATACACGTCGCCGACGCGCAGCGTCGCACGCTGGCTGTGGGCAACGACGACTTCGACCTCGTCCATACCGGCCATCCTGGCGGGGACGGTCGCCGAAGTCGTCTGATTTGCGCCCGGCGGCACGGGTCCGCCCGTGCGCGGTGGTATCGGTTCGATCCGACGCTACGCCCGGCCCTATGCTCGAATCCGCTCGCACACGCACCGAGCACCTGTTCTAGAGGGACGAGGATCGATGAAGATCAGCCGCGACCTGACCGACTGGACCCTGACCCCGACGGGCGGACCCGTACCGGCGGACCTTGCCGGGGTCCCCGTCCCGGCGACCGTCCCGGGCACGAGCCACACCGCCCTTGTCGAGCAAGGGCTCATCCCCGATCCGTACCTCGGCACCAACGAGACGGCGCTCGCCTGGATGAAGCGCACGACCTGGCGGTACGCGACCGTGCTCGACGAGCCGCCCGCAGGACCCGACGAGCGCGTCGACCTGCTCTTCGAGGGCATCGACACGGTGGCCACCGTCCTGGTCGACACGGACGTGGAACGAGCTGGTGTCGGGCAGGGCCGTGTCGAGCTGGGCCGCACCAGGAACATGCACCGCTCCTACCGGTACGACGTGCGTGAGCTCGTCGGCACGCCGACCAATCTGGTGGTCGACCTCGATTCGGCGCTCGAGGCCGCCGAGGCCGAGGCGGAGCGCCTCGGCACCCGTCCGATGGCGTACGACCAGCCGTTCAACATGGTCCGCAAGATGGCCTGCTCGTTCGGCTGGGACTGGGGCCCCGACCTGCAGACGGCCGGCCTGTGGAAGCCCGTGCGGGTGCAGCGCTGGCGCGTGGCGCGCCTCGCCCGGGTGACGCCTCTGGTGACGGTGTCCGACGACGGCACGGGGCTGGTCGACGTCCGGGTCGAGGTCGAGACGTCCGGCCTGTCCGACGCCGGGCCGCTGACCCTCGACGTCTCCGTCGGCGGCCGGGGCCTGACCCTCGGGACGTTCGACGGGGACAGCTCCCACCGCACCATCGAGCTGACCGGACAGGTGGAGGTGCCCGACGTCGACCTCTGGTGGCCCGCAGGCTACGGCGATCAGCCCCTCTACCCCATCGAGGCGACGCTCTACGCGGGGAACGGGGAGGACCGTTCCGAACCGCTCGACAACTGGTCCGGCCGGGTCGCCTTCCGCACCGTCGGGGTGGACCGGACACCCGACGAGCACGGCACGCGCTTCACGTTCGTCATCAACGGCAAGCCCGTCTTCGCGCGCGGGGCCAACTGGATCCCGGACGACCACCTGCTGACCCGGATCACGCGCGAGCGCCTGGAACAGCGCGTCGACCAGGCGCTCGGCGCCAACCTCAACCTGCTGCGGGTCTGGGGCGGCGGCATCTACGAGACCGACGACTTCTACGACGTCTGCGACGAGAAGGGGGTCATGGTCTGGCAGGACGTCCTGCTGGCCTGCGCCGCCTACCCGGAGGAGGACCCGCACTGGGCCGAGTTCGAGGCCGAGGTGCGCGAGAACGCGGTCCGCCTCGCACCGCACCCCTCGCTCGTGCTGTGGAACGGCGGCAACGAGAACATCTGGGGCCACGAGGACTGGGGCTGGAAGGAGCCGCTGGGCGACCTCACGTGGGGCGCCGGCTACTACTACGAGCTCTTCCCGAAGATCCTGGCCGAGGTGGACCCGACCCGGCCGTACGCGGACGGCTCGCCCTACTCTCCCGGCTTCGCGCCCGAGGAGATGCATCCCAACGACCCGGACCACGGCACGCACCACCAGTGGGCCGTCTGGAACCAGGTCGACTACACGCACTACCGCGATGACGTACCGCGGTTCCCGTCGGAGTTCGGTTTCCAGGGTCCGGCGACCTGGGCCACGATGCGGCGCGCGATCCTGCCGCAGGAGGACTCGCCAGGGTTCAAGGAGTCAGAGGTCTTTCTGCTGCACCAGAAGGCCGCTGACGGCAACGGCAAGCTCGACCGCGGCCTCGCTCCGCACCTGGACGTCCCCGACGACTTCGCCGACTGGCACTGGGCCACGCAGCTGAACCAGGCGCGTGCGATCCAGTACGCCCTGGAGCACTACCGGTCGTGGTGGCCCCGTACCGCCGGGGCGATCGTGTGGCAGCTCAACGACTGCTGGCCGGTGACCTCGTGGGCCGCCGTCGACGGTGACGGCCGCCGCAAGCCGCTCTGGTACGCCATGCGGCACGCGTTCGCCGACCGGATCGTGACGGTGCAGCCCCGCGGCGCCGACCTGGTGGCGGCCCTCGTGAACGACACGGACGAGCCGTGGACCGGGCAGGTCGAGGCGGCCCGGACCACCCTCGGTGGTGAGGTGCTGGCGACGTCGGACGCGGCCGCCGCGGCGGTGACCGTCGCGCCACGGTCGGTGGCCCTCGTCCCGCTGACCGGTGACCTGGCCGCCGTCACCGACCCGGCGCGCGAGGTGCTGGTGGTGACCCTCGGGGAGGCGCGCGGGATCCACCGGTGGGCGGAGAGCAAGGATCTCGCGCTCGATCCTGCCCCGGTACGGACCACGGTGACGGCGGAGGACGGCGGCTACCGCGTGGACGTGACGGCCACGTCGCTGGCGCTGGGCGTGACGCTGCTGGCCGACCGCCTCGACCCGGACGCGCAGGTGGACGAGCAGGTCGTCGACCTCCCGGCGGGCACGACGGCGGTGTTCCATGTGACGAGCAGCGGCCTCGACCAGGAGGCGCTGGCCTCCCGGCCGGTGCTGCGCGCCGAGAACGACCTGGTCCGCACGGCGGGCTAGGGTCGGGCCGATTCGATGTCAGTGACCACGCATACGGTGTGGTCCAGGGGGCGAAGGGACACCACATGAACGGGCTTGTCGAGAATTCCAGCTGGTCGATTCTGCGCCGTGACGGTGTTGCGGTGGTGGTGGTGCATCCCGAACGGGGTCTGCCGCTCGTGCTCCACTGGGGCCAGGACCTGGGCGATCTCTCGTCCGCCGACCTGCAGGGCCTCGATGCGGCGACCAGCAGGCAGACCGCGCCGGGCACTCTCGACGCGGCCTGGCGGCCGTCGATGCTGCCACAGGAGTCGGAAGGGTGGGCCGGTCGCCCGGGCCTGCTCGTGGTGTCGGACGGCGTCCCCCTCTACCCCCGCTGGACCGCTGACCCGGCAGAGCGGGGCGCGGCCGACCTGTCGGTCACCGCCCGGGACGCGGACCTGGGGCTCACGTTGCGGTCGCACCTCGAGATCGGCGTGGGTGGGCTGGTCCTGCTGCGGCACGAGCTCACCAACGACGGCCCGGCCGCGGTGGACGTGCACTGGCTCGAGGCCACGCTGCCCGTGCCGAGGTCAGCGGACCACCTCACCCAGTTCAGCGGTCGCTGGTCCCGCGAGAAGGTTCCGGTCACCACGACCATGCCGGGCGGCAGCACGGCCCGCCAGACCCGGCGTGGCCGGTCGGGACACGACGCGCCCTGGGTGACCGCTGCGTCGTCGGGCACACCGCGCAACCGGACCGGCGAGGTGTGGGCGACCCACCTTGGATGGAGCGCCGACGTCACGCACCGGGTGGACCACCTCACCGAGCACGCGACACTGCTCGGTGCCGGTGAGCTGGTGCGGCCGGGCGAGATCCGGCTGGCTCCCGGCCAGACCTATCGCGCGCCGGTCGCGTACTTCGCGTGGTCGCCGGCAGGTCTGGACGGCGTCGCGGACCGGTTCCACACGTGGCTCCGGGCACGTCCGCAGCACGTGACGAGTCCCCGGCCGCTGGTACTGAACACGTGGGAGGCCGTGTACTTCGACCACTCGCCGGCCAAGCTGGAGCGGCTCGCGCGGCGGGCCGCCGCCGTCGGCGTGGAGCGTTTCGTGCTCGACGACGGCTGGTTCCACTCCCGGCGGGACGACACCACGGGCCTGGGCGACTGGGTGGTGGACCACGACGTCTGGCCGGACGGCCTGGACCCCCTCGCCGGGCTGGTGCACGAGCTGGGGATGCAGTTCGGCCTGTGGTTCGAGCCCGAGATGGTCAACCTCGACTCCGACCTCGCGCGCGCCCATCCGGAGTGGATCCTGTCGAACCCTGCGGCGATCCCGTCGCCGGACGGCCTCTCGTTCCGCACGCAGTACGTGCTGGACCTCGCGAACAGCGACGCGTGGGAGCACCTGCGCGGGCAGATCTCGGCGCTGGTGACGCAGCTGGGCATCGACTTCATCAAGTGGGACCACAACCGTGACCTCAGCGAGCCGGTCCACGTCGGCCCCGACGGTGCGGCGCGGCCGGGCACGCATGCGCAGACCCGGGCGGCGTACGCGCTGATCGCGCGGCTCAAGGCGGACCACCCCGGGCTGGAGATCGAGTCGTGCTCCTCGGGTGGCGCACGGACCGACCTGGGGATCCTGGAGGTCACCGACCGCGTGTGGGCTTCGGACTCCAACGACCCCCTGGAGCGGCAGGACATCCAGCGGTGGACGTCGCTCGTGCTGCCGCCCGAGCTGGTCGGGGCGCACGTCGGCCCGTCGCCGGCCCACTCGTCGGGGCGCACCACCGACCTCACGTTCCGGGTGGCCACGGCCCTGCAGGGCCACGCGGGCTTCGAGTGGGACCTGCTGACCTGCACCGACGAGGAGCTGGTCGCTGTTTCGGCGTACGCCGTGCTCTACAAGGAGCTCCGGTCCCTCGTGCACACGGGCACCGTCGTGCACGGCGACACGGTGGAGCCTGCGTTGCGGGTCACTGGCTTCGTCGCCCCCGACCGCGCAGCTGGGATGTGGACCGTCGCGACCATGGCGTCGCCGCAGGACGCGCTGACCGAACGGGTACGGCTCGACGGGCTCGACCCTGCCAGGCGATACAGCGTGCGGGTGCGCGACGAGGTCGGGGCCGCGAAGTGGATGGGCGGGATCACCCCGGGCTGGCTGGGCAAGGACCCGACGGACATCCCTGGTTCGGTGCTGACCGGCGTGGGGCTGCAGCTGCCGACGCTGTGGCCAATGCAGGCGCTGATCATCCACGTGACGGCCACCGACCGGACGGAGTAGACCGGCCCAGGGACCTCAAGCGACCGCCAGGGCGAGCAGGGCCGGCTTCCGGTACCTGCTCGCCCTGGTCCTGTGTCGGTCCGCCCGACCCTTGTTCGGTGTCGGTCAGCCTCGGCCCTGAGACGGGGCCCTCCGTGCGAGGTGCTCGGGCAAGTCGTTAGGAGAGCCGCCGCCGGGCGAGGCCGATGAACGCGGTGCCGCCAGCGATCATGGCGAGCGCCAGCATCGTGTAGCCGATCGCCTCGGCCGGACCCGTCGAGGCCAGCTCGGACGGCAGTGGCGGTGCGGCGTGCTGGCCTGCCGGAACGGGCTCAGGCTTGTCGGTCGGCTCGGGCGTCGTTACCGGGGTCGGCTCCTCCGAAGGCTCTTCAGACGGCTCTTCAGAGGGCTCCTCCGAAGGCTCCTCGGATGGTTCCTCCGACGGCGTCAGGATCGGCACGAGCTCCAGGACGTAGTGACTAATCCCCTTGCCCGACGGGTGCGTGATCGTCACCTGCGGTGCGGGCGGATCGACGACCTTGTCCACTGGTCCACCGTCGGGTTGGTTGTCCGATCCAGCCTTCACGCAGTAGCCGGAGATGAGGAAGCCTTCAGGAGCGTCCACGACGACAGCTTCGTCGTCGCCCGACAGTTCGACCTTCTCCCCATCACACACATTCTGTTCAGATGTTGCTACTGGTGCAGCGCTCGCCATGACCGAGGCACTGCCGTAAAGCCCCAAGCCCAAGAGCGCGGCGGCGCCCAGCGCAAGTAAGCGCTTCATCGTGGTCTCCTTTGTCCGTGGATGCGGCGCCACAGAAAAGGGGATGCGGCGCGACTGATATTCGTGACGGTAGATCCGGGAGACGGTCCCTGCAACGGCATCAAACCGACATTCTTCCGGACCTCCCCGCGCCACGCATCGAGCGAAAGCCGGTTACTCGCCGGAGCGCTCGCACGGACCCTTCGATCACATAGCGACGAGGACGAGCCGCGACACTTTTCGCCCGGTGTCACCAGGAGCGACACCCTGTCACGGCAGCGACCTGCACCAACACCCTTGCGTGCACCTCCGGAGGCGGCGCCTTATCCAGCGCGAAGCCGATCCTCAAAAGAGAAATGTCCGGAGAATGAGCCCCGGTAACAAGTTGAAGCCGCGCGCAACTGCGGGCCAAACCGTCCGAGAAGGGGGTGCAATTTGTATTGAACAATGTGGACCGTAGCGCACGAAAGTTCACCCACTCGTGGCGAAGTTCACCCGCCCACAAAAGGAAGGCGGGCGCCCGGCCGATCCACTGTCGTCCCGGACCGAAATCCGAGAACACAGGGAACCGACCGGACGCCCGCCCTTCTGAGCGACGCGGTGCGCCGGGATCAGCTACCGAGAACGCCCTTGCGACGCAGCACGATCAGGGTCACGCCACCGCCCACGAGGGCCAGCGCGATGAGAGTGAAGCCGATGACGGTGCTGGCACCGGTCGCGGCGAGCACCTCGGACCCCTCGGCGGAGGCCGAGGGGGAAGGCGTGGCGTCGTCGCCGTCGGCCGGGGCCGCGGACTCGCCAGCCGGCTCGGTGGCGTCCGGGGCCGGTTCGGTCGGCTCCGCGCCCGGCTCGGTGGGCTCGGGCGTGATATCGGCACCCGGTTCCGTCGGCTCCGCACCGGGCTCCGTCGGCTCGGCACCGGGCTCCGTGGGCTCCGGCGTCGGTGCTGGCGCGTAGAACACGGTGTAGTGGCTGATCTCCTTGCCGGACGGGTGCGTGATCTCCACCGTCGTCTCGGGCGGGTCCACGTCCACGTCGATCGCACCGTCGCCCTGGTTGGCCGAGCCAGCCTTCACGCAGTACCCGACGATCACCATGCCCTCGGGAGCAGTGACGGTGATGGCTAGCTGGTTCTCGCCCGGCTGCTTGCCCTCCTCCGGGCAAACCTTCTCTACGTCGCCGGAGGTGCTCGCGACGGGCGACGCGGCGAACGCAGCTGCCGGGGTGGTCATGAGGCCGGCGACGAGGAGCGCGGAGGCCCCCAAGACGGTCATCTTGCGCACTGAGCGCTCCTTCGAGACGGGGGTAGTTTCCGTGCCCACATTCGGCACACCTCCCGGAGCGTAGCGATAATGTTGCAGATCGCCAATATCCGTTATCTCATTGAAATGCCTTACATGGACTTGTGAGTCACACTACTTTCCTTTGCCCTTTTTCTTCCCTTTCGAGACCGGCCGCGCACCCTTGCCCCGCTGCACTCCCCCGCGACCGCCAGCCTTTGCGCTGCCACGCCTCTCTGCGGCACGTCCCGCGACTCTGCTCGACGCACCCTTCGCCTGCTTTTTCACCCCGGCCCTTGCCGACGTGCCGGTGGATTCACTGCTCGTCGGTGTCTCCTTGCCCGCCCGCGCAGCCGGACCTCCCCGACCGCGCGAGCTGTTGACCGTTCGGCCGCGGACGATCCCGATGAGCTCCTCGACCAGGTCCGTGGTGCGTTCGGTGGGCCAGACCAGCCCCACGGGCGCCGTCGGCCCGTCCTCGAGCAGGCGGTAGGTCACGTCCTTGCGGCGGTGCAGCCGTGCGAGCGACAGCGGCAGGACCGCCACCCCCACGTTCGCCGCGACGGTTGCCACGGCGTCGGCAGTGGTCGGGACCGGGTCCAGCGGGTTCCCCTCCGGATCTGCCGGCACCACACCCGGAACCGGGTGCGCGGCGAAGATGACGTCGTCCGCGGGGACCCAGACCGGGTCCTCGGCGATGTCGGCGCTGGACACGACCTCCTCGTCAGCGAGCGCGGCGAGCAGGTGGTCCCGCGAGAAGCAGACCACCGACGTCTCCTCGTAGAGCGGGATCGCGGAGAACATCTCCTTGTCCACGGGAAGCCGGCCGATCGCCGCGTCGGCCTCCCCCGCCTCCAGCGCGTGTGCGACGGCGGAGGCCTCGAGCTGCACCAGCTCAAGGGGCACATCAGGCAGCCGCTCGCGCCACACGCTCGCCCACTTGCTCGGTGTGGCACCGGGCACATAGGCGAGACGGAACGGCTCCGGGGGCTCAGGGTGGCTCACGCCCTCAAGGCTACGGGGCTCGCCCTGCCCCTGGACCCGCTCAAGGCCCGGGCCGTGGAGCCGACCGTGTACGTGCGCCCGGTGCCACCTGCCCGGCAGCACCGGCGCAGAACCGGCCGCCTTCGCCCGCCGCCTGCAGACTTCGTCGCGGCACCGCTCGCCGACTGCAGAGTTTGTTGCTGATCCGGATCCTGGAACCGCAGCGAAGTCTGCACTGGCGCCCATGGGCCGCAACCAGCTCTGCACTCGACTGTGGTCAGTCCAGGTGTACGACCGGACCGATGCTGCCGCCCGGCACCCAGCCGAGCTGGTGCAACCGTTCGGCGGCCTGGCCGCCGATGTCGCCGTCGGCGCTGTCCCGGGGTGCGGGGAACCGCAGGACGATCACCCGGTCGGTGCCCACCAGGCCGTTCTGACGCGTCGCGTCGTCCGCGAGCATCTCGTTGCCCGAGTGGAACTCCCGCCCGTCGATCTCGAGGACTACGTAGCGTCCGTCAGGCAGAACCCATGCGAAGTCGACCCTGCCGAGGAACGTGCCGCCCGACCTGAAGACGATCTGCTGACCGTCGGGCGGCACCCCGTGGTCGATGAGCGACAACCGCGTGAACGACTCCGACGGCGAGGCATCCCGACCGGGTACGAGCTCGAGCCACGTCCGCGCCACGACGACCCCACGCCGCCCGCGGATCAGCGTCCGGATCCGTTCGAGGTCCGCCAGGCAGATGCGGTCCTCGCGCAGGGCGTCGCAGATCGCCGCCACGGCGTGGTCGCGCGGCAGCGTCAGGAGCCCCTGGGCCAGTGCGTGCACGAGCTCCGCGACGTCACGCCCGTGCCGCTGCACGACCGGAAAGGTCCCGTACCGACGGAGCACAGTTCCAGGCCGTACCCCTGCGTCCATCCAGGTGGGCCGCGAGACCTCCGGGGCCAGCTCCGAGGGCAGCCCGCCCACTCCCAGGAGGGCCAGCGCGCACCCGCCTGTCGCCGCTCCGTCCGGGTAGGCCAGGAGCCCGATCCACGCGGCCCGACGGCGGACGTGGTCGTGGTAGTCGGCGCAGACCCGGTCCCGGACGGGGACCGAGTTCGTGTCGTAGACCCCGCGGGTGATCCGCGCCCAGGCCCCTGAACGAACCAGCCGCAGCACCGCATGCTTGCTGATGCCCGCCGCGGCGCACTGCGTGATGCTCACCAGCTCTTCCTGGCACGCTGCCAGGGCCCGGAGCTGAGCGGGGACGGTCTCGGGATTCCTCACACGCAAATCACAACGCGATCGACGGCGGCATTGGAGCCCCGAGGGTGCGCCTGTGGACAACGGAAGCCTGTGGAAGTACTCAAACCCTTGCGCCGCCGTCGACCGGGTCTGTTCCACGCCGCGGAAATTTTGCCCGTCGAGGCCGGTTGGCCACTGCCGCGCCGTCGGAGCCTTCTCCCCGAGCCGCTGTGTCCCCGAGGGGACGGACCCATGGCGGCGATCCCCACGATGGCCCCAGAACGCGACTGCAGATTTAGACGCGGACCTCGTTGCCGAGTGCAGAGTTAGTCGCGGACGGAGTGGCTGCCACCGCAACAAAGTCTGCAGTCACCGGAGGGCACCGCAACCAACTCTGCACTCGGCGCCGGTCTGGGAACCCGCACCACCACCCCAGCTCGCCGAACACCGCCCGACCTCACAGCTCCACCCGACCCGTCAGCGGGATGCCTGGGCCCGCGCCCAAGTACGCTGGGAACATGAGTTCCTCCTTCGCCTCGCAGCGGTTCAAGCCGTCCAACGCCGCCAAGCGACTCGGCGTCTACCTGCCTGCCACCCCGCAGGAGTTCCAGGACAACCCGATCACGCGCGCGGAGCTCGAGGAGCTGGAGACCAACCCGCCCGAGTGGCTGGCCGAGCTGCGCCGCAACGGCCCGCACCCGCGGCCCGTCGTGGCGGGGCGCCTCGGCATCTCGATCGCCGGCCTGGCCCGCGGCGGTATCACCGACCCGCTGACCACCGAGCAGATCAACGAGCTGCGCGACGACCCGCCGGCGTGGCTGACCCAGGAGCGCGAGATCGCCACTCAGGTGCGCGCCGAGGAGGAGCGCGTCGAGGACGCCCGCAAGGCAGCGGAGAAGAAGGCCCGCTCCGCACGGTGAGTCCCGAGGCCGACGCCGTCCTGGCCGAGCTCCTCCCCTATCCCGAGGACGGCTCGCGCGCCGACGGCCCCGTCGCAGTCGACGCCACCGACCGGCTGCTCCTCGACGAGGCCGCCCCGCTGATCGAGCGGGATCCGGACGGCGTGGTGGTGCTCGGCGACCGGTTCGGCGCCCTCACCCTGGGCGCGCTGGCGCTGGGTGCCCGCCACGTCGATGGCTACCAGGACGCGATCACCGCCGAGGCCGCCCTCTCCGCCAACTCCGCGCGCGCGTCCCGGACCCTGTGGGCCGCGCACCGGCATCTCGCCGAGAACGCGCCAGTCCCGTACGAGCCGGCCCCGATCGGGATCACCGGGCACGACGAGCTCGGTCCCAAGCTGTTCGCGGGTGCGCGGCTCGTCCTGCTCCAGCTGCCGACGTCGCTGGCGGAGCTGACCGAGATCACCGAGTACGTGGCCCGGCACGCCGACCCAGCGGTCACCCTGCTCGCCGGCGGCCGGGTCAAGCACATGACCCTCGCGATGAACGACGTGCTCCGCGCATCGTTCGGCCAGGTCAGGGCGTCGCGCGCCAGGCAGAAGTCGCGGCTCCTGATCGCGCGCGAGCCGCGGTCCGACGTCGGGCCGCCCACCTACCCCGTGACCGCCCGGCTCACCGAACGCGAGATCGTGGACGCCATCGGCGCACCGGAAGCAGCTCCGGCAGCAGCACCGGCAGCAGCACCGGACGCCGGGCTGACCGTCGTCGCACACGGAGCCGCCTTCGCCGGTGCCACGCTCGACCTCGGTACCCGCTTCCTGCTGGCCCAGGCCCACCGCTGGCCCGACCTGTCGGGTGCCGAGCCCCTCCCGACGACCCCTGCGTACGCCCCGGACTACGCGGACGGCCGGCCCATCGCCATCGACCTCGGCTGCGGCACCGGCATCCTTGCCACCGTCCTGGCGCTGCGCTTCCCTGGCGCCCACGTGATCGCGACGGACCGGAGCACTGCCGCGTGCGCCTCGACGAGTGCGACACTCGCCGCGAACGGCGTCCAGGCCGCCGTCGTGCGGGGCGACGCCGGGGACCTGCTCCCCGTCCCGGACGGCTGGGCCGACCTCGTGCTGCTCAACCCGCCGTTTCACGACCGGACGGCGTTGAGCACGGACGCGGCGCACCGGATGTTCGCCGCCGCTGGCAGCATCCTGCGCGACGGCGGCGAGCTGTGGACCGTCTTCAACACGGGGCTGCACTACCGCGGCGCGCTGCAGCGCGCCGTCGGGCCGACGGAGCACGTGGCCCAGAACCCGAAGTTCACCGTGACGCGGAGTGTGCGGAAAGTACTTACAGAGGAGTCAGTAGCGGGCGGTTAGCCTGGCTGGGCGCTCACCCGGGCGCATCCGCACCGGCAGCACGCCCGGCCTTCGCCGGCCTGCCCCGAGCTCGAAGGATCTGTCGATGAGGACACTCCGGACCACCCTGCGCGGCGCCGCCGTAGCGGCCGTCGCAGCATCGCTCGCCGCGGGAGCCGCGGTCACCGCACTACCTGCCACCGCCGCACCGACCGCCATGGACGAGGGCAGGACCATGGCGAAGGCCTCCGTGGCGAAGGCAGAGCAGGACGCGACGTCGAAGGCCGAGCACAAGGCCAAGAAGCCGAAGAAGCCAAAGGTGAAGAAGCCGAAAAAGGCGGAAGCTGACCCGGACTTCGGGCCCAACGTGACGTTCATCGACCAGACGTGGTCGACCGACCAGATCAACGCCCTCCTCGACTCGGTGAACGACGAGGAGGAGATGAGCCAGAACCGGCACCAGGTCTTCTTCGAGCCCGGCACGTACGGCAGCGCCGCCGGCCAGGACAACCCGGCAACGGCCACCGACATCGTCAACCAGACCGTCGGCTACTACGAGTCGATCTCGGGTCTCGGCGCACAGCCGGGCGACGTCCAGATCAACGGCGCCCTGCACGTGGAGCCGATCGTCGGCTGCCCGGAGCGGCCCTGGGAGTGTGCGGCCCCCGGCTCCCTGAACAACTTCTGGCGGTCCATGTCCAACATGGCCATCAACCCGATCCAGCGGCCCGTCGGCGACGACGCCGCGCTCCCGTTCCCGGCGGGCGTGACCGATCCGCACCAGATGCGCTGGGCCGTGTCGCAGGCCGCGCCGATGCGCCGCATGGACATCCAGGGCAGCCTGACGGTCTTCGGCCGGTACGGCGAGTTCGCCTCCGGCGGCTATCTCGCGAACTCCCGCGTGGCCGGCACGATCGCCACCGGCTCGCAGCAGCAGTGGTTCACGCGCAACAGCCAGGTGGGCACCTGGGACGGCGGGGTGTGGAACATGGTGTTCTCCGGCGTCCAGGGCGCTCCTGCCACCGACTTCGGGCAGGACCTCGGTGACGGCGTCAAGGGTGTCAAGACCACCCTCGACAACACGCCGCTCAGCAGGGAGGCCCCGTTCCTCTACCGGGACGACAACGGCGAGCTCGCCGTCTTCGTCCCGAACGCGAAGACCAGCAGCAGCGGCACCGACTGGTCCACGTCCGCAGAGTCCGGCACGTCCATCGGCATGCGCGACTTCTACGTGGCCCGCGAGGACGTCGACAACGCCGCATCGATCAATGCCGCGCTGGCCGACGGCAAGAACCTCATCCTCACGCCGGGCGTCTACGAGCTCGACGCGGCGCTGCGGGTCGACCGTGCCGACACGGTGGTGCTCGGCCTGGGCTACGCCTCCCTCACCCCGACGGCGGGCAACGGCGTGCTCGAGATCGCCGACGTCGCGGGCGTCAAGATCGCGGGCATCACCGCCGACGCCAACGTGCCGGAGTCCACGACCCTGATCCAGGTCGGACCGGAGGGCGCGAGCGTCTCCGACCCGGCCAACCCCACAACGCTCACCGATGTGTTCGTCCGGGTGGGCGGCCCCTGGGAGGGCAAGGCCGTCACGTCGATCGAGGTGAACAGCGACAACACCCTGCTCGACCACATCTGGGCGTGGCGCGCGGACCACGGCCACGGCGTGTCGTGGGACGGCAACACGGGAGCGCACGGCGTCGTCGTGAACGGTGACGACGTCACCGCCACCGGGCTGTTCGTGGAGCACTACCAGGAGCAGCAGACCATCTGGAACGGCGAGCGTGGCCGGACGGTCTTCTACCAGAGCGAGATCCCGTACGACCCGCCGTCACAGGCGGCCTTCATGGACGGCGATCGCCTCGGTTACGCGTCCTACCGGGTCGCTGACCACGTGACCAGCCACGAGGCGACCGGGCTCGGCGTCTACTCGTTCTTCAACCAGGGCCAGGACATCCGCGTCGAATCAGGCATCCAGGCACCCAACACCCCCGGCGTGACGTTCCGCTCCATGACGAGCGTGTTCCTCAACGGGTCCGGGGGGATCAACCACGTCATCAACGACACGGGCGCGCCCGCGGTCGGCTCCTTCGCCTCCCCGCAGGTGATCGCCTACCCGTAGCGCTTCCGCCACAGAGCTGAGTCCCCCGTTGTCGAGCTCGTCGAGACCGGTCTCGACAAGCTCGACCGACGGGGGACTCAGCGCGTCGGGGCAGGTGTCACTGAACTCCGACGATGTCCACCACGAAGACCAGCGTGTCCCCGCCGGCGATGCCGGCCTGCGGCACGCCGCGGGCACCGTAGCCGTGCTCCGGCGGGATCGAGAGCATCAGGCGGGAGCCGACGTTCTGGCCCACCATGCCCTTGTCCCAGCCACCGATGACGGCGCCGACGCCGATCGGGAAGTCGATGGTGGTGCCACGGTCGTAGGAGTTGTCGAAGACGTGGCCGTCCCAGGTCTGGCCGAGGTAGTTCACCACGATGGTGCGTCCGGACTCGACGACCGGACCGTTGCCCTCGGAGAGCACCTGCACCTGCAGGCCGGCGGGTGCGCCACCCTCGGGGAACGTCAGCTCCGGCTTGTCACCGAAGGCGCCGGAGGCGGTAGGAAGCGTGGTCACGAGGATTGCCTCTCGATCGGGAGGGCGCCGAGCAGTCCCGGCGCCGTTACCCGCCCACCCTATGCGGCCACCACGGCTGCCCGCGAAGCGGCGGCGGTCTGCCGCAGCGCGTCCAGGGCCGCCACGGCCGGCGGCGTGTGCGCCACCGCGTCCTGCACCACGGCGTAGATCGAGCGCACCGGGGTGGGGCGCACCACGGGCACGGCGACCGTCGCGTGCGGCAGGTGGACGGCGCCGAGCCGGGGCAGCACGGTCATGCCGATCCCCGCCTCCACGAACGCGACGGCCGTGGCGTAGTCGTGCGCCTCGACGTGGAACGTGGGGCTGAAGCCTGCCGCGGTGCACGCCTCGAGAAGGTTGCGCCGGCACCAGCCGCGCGCGAAGTCGTTGTCGACCCAGGACTCGTCGGCGAGCTCGGCGAGCTCGATCTCGTCCCGGCCGGCGAACCGGTGGCTCCGCGGCAGGACGGCGACGTACGGGTCGTCGATCAGATGGTGGGCCGTGAAGCCGCTCCCGGCCTCGAACTCGGCCTGCGCCACACAGATCTGCAGGTCGGCCCGGTCCTCGCTCTTGTCAGGGATGTGCTCGGCCAGCTCCAGGTCGAGACGTACGCCCGGGAACTGCGTCGTGACGACGCGTACGACGTCGGGCAGCCAGGCCGAGCCGACCGAGGCGAAATAGGCGAGCGAGAGCGAGCCGGTGCGGCCCGCACGGAGGTCAGCGACCATGGACTCCGCCTCGCCGAGCCGTTCGAGCACGCCGTCGGCCTGGGCGGCCAGGGCGTGCCCCGCGGCGGTCGGGCGCACGCCACGGCCGTGGCGCGCCAGGAGCTTGAGCCCGGTCTCGCGCTGGAGCGCGGACACGTGCTGGCTGACGGCGGACGGCGTGTAGCCGAGGTTCGCGGCGGCCGCCCCGATGGACCCGGAGGCGACGACGGAGCGGAACACGCGGAGGCGGTGGACGTCGAGCATGACCCCAATGTACAGCGAGACTGAATTCAGATGAAGAAACAATCGCTGGTGCTTCACAGTGCCCGAGGGTCACCATCGCATCATGACGAACACCACGGTCGACAGCCGCCAGACGCCACCCCACGCGGCGGGCAAGGTTTCGGACATGTCCCGCACCGCCACGACGGTCCCGCCCGGTACGCCTGTCGCCCCCGGCACGCGCCGCTTCCTCGTCCCGGCCGCCGCAGCGGTCACCGTGGTGCTCTGGGGCTCCGCGTTCATCGGCATCCGTTCAGCGGGCTTCGACTACTCGCCGGGCGCCCTCGCCCTGGGCCGGATCCTCGTCGGCACGATCACGCTGACCGTGATGGCCGCCCTGGCCCGCAAGCTGCGCCTGCCACGGGGCCGAACCCTGGTGGGCGTCATCGTCTGGGGCGTGCTCTGGTTCGGGCTGTACAACCTCGCTCTGAACGCGGCAGAACGCACTCTCGACGCGGGCACCGCCTCGCTGTTGGTCGGGCTCGCGCCCATCCTCATCGCCGTGTTCGCGGGCATCTCGCTCGGCGAGGGTTTTCCCGCCAGGCTCCTGCTCGGCATCGGCATCGCCTTCGCCGGCGTCGCAGGGATCGCGCTGGCCACGTCGAGCGGCGCCTCCAGCGGGGTCAGCGTCGCCCTTGGCCTGGCCGCCGCCGTCGTCTACGCGGGCAGCACGATCCTGCAGAAGCGGCTGCTGCCGGGGGTGGACTCCCTCACCATGACCTGGCTGGGCTGCCTCGCCGGCACCGTCGCGTGCCTCCCGTTCACCCCGGTGCTCCTGGACGAGCTCGCCGTCGCGCCGACGTCGGCCACGCTGAGCGTGGTGTACCTGGGCGTGTTCCCCACCGCGATCGCGTTCGCCACCTGGGGCTTCGCCCTCACCCGTACAACGGCGGGCCGGCTCGGCGCCGCTACCTACGCGGCCGCACCGCTCGCCGTGCTCATGTCGTGGGCGCTGCTCGGTGAGGTGCCGACCCCGGTCGCTCTGGTCGGCGGCACGCTCTGCCTGACGGGCGTCCTGGTCGCGACCCTGCGGCTCCGTTGAGTGCTGGGTATTTGCCCTCTCGAAACGGTTCGAGAGGGCAAATACCCA
>NZ_JBEZZF010000054.1:0-41166 GCF_040639055.1 Promicromonospora sp. NPDC023987
GGTGGTGGCGGTGATCACCGCCACCTCTGCGGCGGACAGGTGCTGCCGGTCGGCGTCGTCGACCAGGTCGGCCAGTGTGCAGCCGTGCCCGAGAGTGAGGGCGATCCCGGCCAGGGCCTCCAAGCTTGGGCGAGAGCCGCCGAACGGCCAGGACTCCCAGCGTGAGATGCGGCTCTCGTCGATCCGCGCGTCCGGGTTGGCCGTCCGGTACTGCTGGACCAGCTTCCACTGGTCCCACCCAGCCGCGTACCGCCAGGCGGTCCGGGGACGCACCCCGAAGTGTTGCCCCATGAGCCCGGCGACCTCGGCCATCGATTTGCCGACCGTGAACCACGTCTCGCGGAGCCGTTCGCGTTCGGCCTTCGCGCTGCGTGCCACCGTGGCCCCCTCCCGGCGTGGTCTGCGCCCGTGCCAACGGTAGCCGCGCGTGTCCGCAACCGTGCGTGAAACGCCCCAGTTCTGGCTCGTCGGCGACAGGAAATTGCATCTGCTGCAAGCAAAGGATGCACGAACCCCGGGGTCGGGCGCCGCAGCCGGCCAGCAGGCTGAACGACGTCAGCACGCTCCGGCCCAGGGAGATGGCATGAGCACGACCACCGAGACCCGCCTTGTGGCGTTGGACATCGACGGCACGATCGTGCCGTCCGGCAGCGTAGAGGTGCCGCACGACACCGCCCGAGCGGTGCGCGACGTCGTCACGGCCGGGCACCACGTCGTGCTGTGCACCGGCCGGTCCCTCGTGGGCGCGATGCCGATCACGCGAGCGCTCGGCCTGACCACGGGCACGGTGGTCTGCTCCAACGGCGCCGTCACCGTGCGCCTCGACCCTGCCCTGCCCGGTGGGTATGAGGTCACCAAGACGTTCACGTTCGCCGCGGGCTCTGCGATCGCTCTCGTCCGCAAGTGCCTCCTCGGTGTGCAGATCGCTGTCGAAGAGGTCGGGTGGGGGTACCACGTGACCCGCCTGTTCGGGGCTGGCGAGGTGAACGGCGCCCAGCGCATCGCGACGGTCGACCAGATCGCCCGCTACCGCACCCCGCGGATGATCCTGCGCGCTCCCGCGATCCTCGACCTAGCCGGCGACCTGCGCCGCCTCGGCCTGACCGCGACACCCGCCGACGGCGACTGGCTCGACGTCACCCCCGGCAGCGTGTCCAAGGCGTCGGCACTCGAACACGTCCGCGACACCTTGGGTGTCGCGCGGGAGCTCACGGTCGGGGTCGGGGACGGGCTGAACGACCTCCCTATGTTCGCCTGGGCGGCCTACGCCGTGGCCATGGGGCAGGCCCGCGCCGTGGTCATCGAGGCTGCCGATCACGTCACCGGGACCATCGACGAGCAAGGCCTGGTGCCCGTGCTGCGCGCACTCGTGCCCACCCCAGTTGCACCTCATCTCCCGTCGCCGACGACCGCGTCGCGCGTCGGGTAGCGGACTTCGTCGCATCCGCGGCGGGGACGGCCCGGGGATCAGTGCTCCGGAACCACGGCTCCGCACGAGAACGGATGGAAGGTCAGTGGTCCGTCCTGCCGCTTCACCATTACCTGGTGAAAGGACACAGGTGCGCGGGAGCCGTCAGCCTCTACGCACCCGCCGACGCCGGCTGCCTGCGTCCGCGCGTCATGTCGTGGAATGCGGTCGGCGTGGACGAGCATCCCGCACATTGCGGCCGGCCATCGAAGTACCGAGCGAGCCGACGAGTTACGTCTGCGGCTGCTCCCTAAAAGGTTAACCTTGTACAAGGAGGTGGCTCGATGACCCCCGATGAGATGGATGCCCTTCTGGTAGCTCCCGAGACAGTCCTCGCCGAGGTGCCCGCGCAGGAAGATCAGCACCTTCTGCACACACTCGTGATGCGGCGTCGTGCGCTCGGGCTGTCGCAATCAGCGGTGGCAGAGCGCATGGGCGTGAGTCAGGCCGCGGTCAGTCTGTTCGAGCGGGCGGGCAACGACCCGCATCTGTCTACGGTGCGACGGTACGCCCGAGCCCTCAGTGTCGTGGTGCGGCACCGCGTCGACACGGACGGAGCAGACCACGTGACGTAGTCGGACGTCAGCTAGGCCGTGTTTCAGGAGTTCGCGGCAAGCGCTGACAGGAACGGCAGCGCGATCTGGACCGCGGCCGTGAGTACGAGAAGGACCGCGATCGTGCTGACGATCCACCAGAACTCTCGTTTCGCGCCTCGGCGGATCGCTTCGTTGTCATTCATGGCTGGAGCGTACGGGCAGAGTTCTGAAAGTAGCCGCTAGCGCCTGAATTCCCGCTGCGGCCAGTCGAAACGCTGAGGCCATGACGACCTGGCGTGGCGAGTGCTACTCGGTTCGAGACGGAGCTGGAGCGTATGGGGACGGATGCCGACCACTCGGAATTGAGCCTCGATGCCAGGCTCTGGCCAGGACACCTGATTCTGAAAGAACCACATGGCGTCCACGAAGCCATGGACAGGGTCATGCCCGATGTCGACGTAGGTCCCTGTGACACCTGGCGGCGACGGATCGGAGCCGAATGTCCCCTGGACAAGAGATCCGTCGGGGAACGGGCCTGTCGTCGTCGGGGCAAATTTCCGATGGTTGATGGCCTTGCGGAACACGTGGTCGAACTCGTCGGCCTCGACCAAGATCGCACCCGCGGGGACTTCCACGAGACCTTCAGCCGGTACGCCATAGACGGCTTCGTAGAGCTGAACTCCGAGCAGTCCGGCCCGATCCCGCAATGCGATCATTTCATCCAGGCGGGCCGCGACAATCGGTTCGCCAGAACGCAGGACTACATGGCGGGCGGCATAGCCCTGGTCGTCGAGTTCGAACCAGTGCCACTCGTCCTGGTCGGGCCAGTAGGCACGAAATCGTCGCTGCACGGGCCCGACCTTAGTGCGGAGGCCGCCCATGTTTCCGGCCTGGCTTCTGCCGCCGACGGTTGGTACAGGAGCGCGCTTCGGGGCTCTCCCCGACCAGGTGGTGTGCGCGGAAGGTGCGCTAGGTGGGGTGTCCAGGGACGTTAGTCAGCCGGCTGACCAACGTCCCGGGTCGGTACAGCTAGTCGAGCAGGTCACTTCGGCTCAGGGAAGGCTTCAGCGGCAGCGCCGCCCGGTCGCCAGGACAGGTTCTTGACCGACTCGCCGGCGCGGTACTTGTTCCACGCCTTGATGCACAGCGCGGTGATCCACCGGGCGTTGCGTGCACCGCGCACGCTGACCGAGTTGTCCAGTGCCCGCAGCAGGACATGGACCGGGTCGCCGTCGGTGAGCGGGGCGCGGTCTTCGATCACCTTGAAGAAGTAGTCCGCGTCGTCGCCGTCGATCTGTGAGAACCGGAACCACAGGTAGATGGCAACTGAGGACGGGATGCCGCGTCGCGAGAGGGGCCCTGTGCGGGGCGCGAACTCGCGGAGCCAGGAGTACTTGTCCAGAGTGCCGAGCGACTGCTGAGTCGTCGGCGTGTAAGACCAGCCGCTCGCGTTGTCACCGACCAGCTCGTAGGCAGTAATGCGCCGCAAGCCGGCTGCCAGAGCGGTGTAATGTGCCTCGCCGCGCAGGTGCAGGACGTCTGACAGCTTGCGCTTGGCGCCGCCGTCGATCGTGTCCTGAGCGTCCTTCTCTGCGCCGCGGACGATGAGCATCCGCACCATCACCTCAGCCTGAATGATGGCAAAGAGGCGGTGCTGTCCATCCAGTAGCGTGCCGTCCTTGGCGAAGACAATGGCGGCTCCGTTGTCCTTCCATTTTCCTGCCACCATGTCGGTCGCGTATCCGTCGATGACGCGCTGGCGAGAATTCCTGTTGTGGGTGTTCTTGGTCAGCCACTCCTCGGCGAGGTCAGGCGTGACCACGACGAACTCGGCACGGTAGGTGTCAGCGGCAATGTTGAAGTTCACGGGTTCCCTCGGTTCTCATTGATTCGGTCGATCGGGACCTGGCGGCCTCGACCGCTACCAAGGGGTGGCCGCGTGGACGCACGGGCCACCCCTATCCCTACTGCTTGGCCCAGGTCCCGCACCTCGCCGACGTGAAGACCTGCCCGTCCTGCACCGTCACCACGGGATAGCCGCCGCCGGGGATGTCGTTCTCGATGATGTCCGACCCGTTGCTGCCGCCTGCCGTGATCTCCCAGTAGCAGTTGGACGACACGGCCTCCTTGGTGCGGTAGGTGCCGGGCTGGACGTCGGAGCCCACCGACCAGGTGCCGTCGGTGACCTGCGACGCCTCGATCTCCTTCTCGACGTTCGTGACTGCCTTCTCGCGGGCGGCGACATCCGCTTCGAGGCCGGCCACTTCGTCCTCACGCTCCTGGAGCTCGGTCTCTCGGTCGCCGTACGTCTCCACCTCACGCTCCAGAGTGGTGGCGCGAGACTCGGCGTCGTCCTTCTGGCCGGTGACGGTTGCGAGGTCGCCACTGAGCGCGTCGTTCGCGGCGTGCAAGATGTCGTTGTCCTGCTTGCCGTCGACGCCGTACGCCACGGCGCAGACCAGCAGGATGCTGAGCCCGATCGTGGTGCCGTGGCGGCGGACGAATGATCCGCGACTCGGGCTGGTCGGGGCGGTCGCGGTGAGGTCATGGCGCATGATGTGTTCTCCGAGGTTTGGCACAGCGCTACGGGGTCGAGACGACGAGGTCGAGGCCCGTGTCGGGGTGGAACGACCAGCTCGCGGTGAAGGAGTCCCACGAGTCGGTGACTCGTCCGTCCAGGGCCCGGGTCGATTCCATGGCCTGGGTGACGCGCTCCGGCGTGTCGAGCTGGGACAGGACGCACACGACAGCTGTGTAGTCGACGCCGGTGGCGTCGTCCTCTCCCTGGGTGTCGAAGATCAGGGTGGTCTGCTCGTCCGCGATCTCACCGCCAGTGTCTGCGGCGTTGCACAGGTCGTAGGCATCGGCGAGGGGCGCCGATGTCGCCGTCGGCGACGGCGATCCTGAGTGCTCGACGCCTCCGGTGCTGGAGCCGGCGACGGGTAGAGCGATGCCGACGACGGCACCCAGTACGAACGCTCCCAATGCGATCGCCATCGTGGTGGCATGGCGTATAGGGCCTGACCCTGTGGCGGACTGGACTTCATGATCAACGTCTGGCCCAGTGGAGCTGTCTGACCCGCCGTCGGGGTGGGACCGATTCGTGGTGGGGAGAGACCGGGTCTCGGGCGAGGGCGGCGGCAGCAGGCTCATGTACGGAGCATCGACCTGATTGAGCCGCGCGGTCACGGCGGTTGTTGAGAACCCGGGATATCGGCCCCGGGTGCGTGTCCCGGACTGGGGCCGGGTGGTCTCACCGGCTCTCGCGGTGACGGATAGAGCACCGATTGCCGCAGCGTTGTGTCAAACGTCCCTGTCGAAAGTGTCTCCGGCGACGTCGGAGCTATCTGACTCGACGGAACGCGGATCGGAACCCTGCGAGAGAACCGGTACCTTCGACGCGAATCGCTCGGTATCGTTGCGCGGTGACATGGCTGAGCCCCGACCCTGTTGATATTGGACGCCTGGACTGGTTGCGCCATGATCCGTTGGCGGGAGGCAGTGTCTGGCCGCGGGCGACGGCGGCCGAGCTGCGGGAGTGGCACACCTGGGGCTTTACGGGAAGCGAGATCGTGGCGTGGCGCGAGGCGCTCGTGCGGTCGATGCAGATCGAGGTGCGCGAGGACGATCCGGAGGGCCTCTACGCCTCGATGCTCCCGATGTCGGCCGCGCTCTGGAGGGGCGGCGGATTCTCCCCGACAGAAGCCGGTAAATGGTGCGAGGCCACAGCCGGGCACACTGCGAGTGTCAACGTTCCGGTCTTCGCGCGTGAATGGTGTGCGCTCGAACTCGATGCCGACCTCGGAAGAGAGTGGCTCGGCGAACTGGATGTGTTCGGTGATCTCGAGATCGACCTACGAGACATCGGCCGCCTGCTCAATGCCGGGTGGTCGTCCACAATCGCTTGTCTGTTCCTTTTGCTCCGTCGGATGGCCACAGGCGCCCAGGTAGGTCTGCCTGAGGCCGTTGCCTGGGCCGAGACTGGCATGCCGGTCGAACTCGTCCTCACCTACGCGCGTGCTGGGATGCAGTTGGGCGACATCGGACGAGCTGAGCGGTCTCGGCGCGAGACGCTCGCCCAGCGGCAGCCTTGGAAGCCGCCGATGGCTCTGACGGTGAGCCCCGAGGATGGCGCCATGCTGAACGTCGTCATCGCGGGCGCACGGGACCTTGGGATACCCGCTGGTCCGTGGACTGAGTTCGTCTGGCCGGACGCCCGGATCACGCGGACATTGCGCCAGAGCCTTGACAGATACGACCAACCTGCCGAATGGCCGCCGCGTGGCCTTCCGACTAATCGTCCCCAGCCGCAACAAGGCGTGGGATCGCCATGGGACACCTTGGAGAGCCGGAATGGCTGGGTCGAGCCGCCCATGATTCCCGAGGACCACGCGCTCCCTCCGGAGATGGGCTTCCTCTCAGAAGGAGCGCACGTACAGGCGATCCATGACTATCTCGCGGCCAACGTCGACAATCTCGAAGTAGATGAGCATTGCGAGATCGCTTGGCCGCCAGAGGGATACCTCTGGACGCCTGGTTCGTATTGGGAACCGAACGACGAGGATGAGGACGTCGAGTGCTCGGAGCATGGCGAGATACCCAACCGCGACTGTGACGAGTGCGAGGAGTTGGCGGCCGAGTCCGTCGAAGGAGCGACGAAGGAGGCGCGAGAGGAAGAGGACTCCGTTCCGGCGGTATGGCACTGGCTACTGCATGTCACTACCTTCTCTTCCAGCGAGGGGTCAAGCTCCGACGCGGACGAGGAGACGTGGGAGTGGTTTGAAACGGCGATGCATCCGTTATCGGTTTACTACAGCGAGAGCCCGGTTCGCTGATTCTTCCGTCCCGTCCAAGGCGGAGCAGGGGCACAATGCCACTTAGACGACGCGCGAGTAGGAGCGGTGCCTGCGGGGCTGGTTCAGCCCGCGACGGCCGACCAGGTCGGCCTTGACCGCCCGTAATGCCCGTTCTTTGCGGTCAGGGGGGAAGGTCGCCTCGCTCATGGCGTGGCGGCGGACGATTCGGATGGTGCGTAGGTACTTCACGCGGTCGGGGGCGGTGTCGGTCTCGGTTGCGGCCTCGCAGATCAGCCTCGCCAGCGCCCACTGTGTCAGCAGCAGCCCGTAGATCTCGGCGTAGACCATTGCGGGCGACCTCGACCGCAGGACTGAGGCTCCGGGGCCCTGTGTGCCGGCCCGACGAACAGGATCCGTCGGGCCGGCTGTGATCAGCGGCTATCGCTTCCGCGGCCGAAGTTCTTCCGGGAGTGGCCTGGTGTGCACGACGGCCAGCTCCCGGTTGGGGCGCGTCAGCGACGTGTACAGCGGCCCGCGGCGACCAAAGTTTTCCGGAAAGTCAGCGGGTTCGCTGACTACGACGCCGTCGAACTCGAGACCACGAGCCTCGTCGGGCTGCATGACGACGACCTGCCGTTCGCCCTTCTCCCAGAAGCGCTGGTCACCCCGCCGCGCCTGCCAGCCTTCACGCCGGAACAGCGATCGGATACGAGAAGGATCGACGTCGATCACTGCGACTGTGCCCTCCGGGTAGGCGCTCAACAGCCGGTCGACCTCCCTGCGCACAGTGGCGGCCAGGTCCTCCCGCCCAGCGCGAGTGACCACGGGGACCGGTCCTTCCTTCTGGAAAGCAAGGAGTGCGCGTTCCTTCCTGGGCAGAAGCCTGTTCGCGTACTCCAGGATGGGGAGGGTTGACCGATAGCCCCGCTCGAGCCGCTCGAGCCGTGGTTCGACATGGGGGTATTCGATGACCTCGTACACGTGCCTCCACGACGCGAGCGTGTGGTCCGATCGGCGCTGATTGAGATCACCGAGGATCGTCCATGCATCCGCTTCGTTCAAGGCTGCGAGCAGCATCCACTCCAGAGCGGTGACGTCTTGAGCTTCATCGACCATGACGTGTTCGATGCCCTGCAGTTCTCGTACCGGAGCCACGGTCCAACGGATGAACGCGAGCAGTGGGATGTGCGCGCGCAGGGTGAGCGCTACGTCGTAGGCCGGGAGCTTCCGCAGGTAGGTCGCCCACTCGACGTCTGGTGCGGCGAGCCCAAGGCGGAGCGCTTCGTAGGTGCGCTGCGTCGTTGGCGTGATGCCCTTGCGCTTGCGCTCGGCCAAGATGACCTTGAAGGCGATCTTTCCCAGGTCTTCGTCGACGTCCCGCCACGTCCGGGACGCCGGGCCCTTCGGCTCCACCTTCAGCTCCAGGACCCGGGCCAAGAGCGCGGGCAGAGATCTTACGATGACCCTGTCCGAGACGCCGGACAGTGCTTCCACAACGCCCCGTACGTGGTCGCTGTACGCGTCGGTAGGCCCGACAAGGAGCACATTCTTGTCGAGAGAGTTCTCTGGCGGCGTGTCGTCGTTGATCATGTAGGCAGCCCTGTGCGACGCCACGATGGTCTTCCCCGTACCGGGCTGTCCTTCGATCACGACGCTCTCCATAGCGGGCAGCGTGACCAGGGTGTACTGGTCCGGTTGGAGAGTCGAGAGCACGGGTGCAAGGCTCCTGGTGCGTGGGGCAGCCAGCCGAGACCGCAGCAACGACTCGGCTCGAAGTGCGGGGCCCTGAGACTTTGCTCGTTCGCCAGCGGGAGCACTGGTCGACCTTGCTGCATGGCTGGCCGGGGGCGACTCGACCTCAGCATCAGTTGTTGTACCCACGGTCTGCGAGGTCTTCTGGGCGCCGCCGGGCCTTCGCAAGGCGCCAGGCCGCCCGCGTCCTGTGGTCGGTGGGGCGGGAACCGAGAGCCCTCGCCGTCGGAATGGCTCACCGGGGGCGTCGGGTCTTAGGACGTCGTCAGCGATGTCGTCGATGCCATCGCTCCCGTGCGCGAAGCTACGGACAACCGCTACCTCTCCGCAGAACTCGTGATGATCGAAACCGCGGAAGTAGGCACATGCGACCGGTGCCGCCCAGCTGAAGACTTCCTGGCCGTCGAGGTTCAGGTGGCGTTCGCCGATGTAGAAGTCGCTCGCGCCGTCCAGCTCTGCGCGGGGGCCGACGAGCGCGACTCTGCCCACTAGGAATCCGACGGGGACTTCAGGCAGTGCGGGTAGGCCGTCGCCGGTCCATATCGTGTTCCGTGCGGCCTGAAAGTGAACGGGGCGTCGGGCCTTCGTGCTGAGCATCTGGATGTAGCGCTTCTCGGCTGCGCGTTCGTTCTCGGTCTCGAGTGTCTTCTTCTGGGGATCCATCTCGTCCTCGGGGTGGTTCCTGGGTGCGGTAGGCAACTTGCTCAGATGACCTCGACGACACAGGCCGCGATGTGCTCCAGGTGCAGCGACTGGGGTGCTGCGTTCTGGAGCTCTGTAGAGAGCCGCTCGTAGTTGTCGCGTGCTCGGCGCTTCTGTGCGTCGAACAGCGCGACCATCCGTGTCCCGCGCCCACGGGCAACCAGGGTCAGGATGCGCCGGTCGAGCGTGGCGATCTTTCTGTGGTGCTGCTGTTCAAGGGTGAGGAGGCGGGCCTGCTGCAGTGCCTCGAATTCCTGGTCCCGTCGCGCCTGCTCGGTCTGGTGCCGACGCTCCAGCATGAACACGGCACGCCCGGTCATCCGGGGCAACCGCTCGATCGTGGGCAGCGGCATGTCCTCGAACTGCCCCTCCGCTAGTGCCGCGAGCAGAGCATTGACTGGCGCATCGTCGGTGCGTTGTCCGTCGACGTCTACCGCCGCACCCCAGATCTCGTCGCCGCCTCGGGAACCGGTGATCGCCTTCGCCAAGACAACGACGAACAAGCCCGGCGTGGTTTCTCCGTCCCTTCCTGGCACGCGAAGCGATGCGAACCTTGCGTGCCTGTGGCCAGGCACAGAGACCGCGGCCATGACCAGTGGGCTCGTGGCGGTGAGAAGAGTTCCACCTTTGGTGCGAGCGAGCTCCTGATCAAGAACCAGCGGCACAGGTAGCTCGCTGCGCAAGCCGGAAGCGAGCGCCTGGGTCTCTGCCCGGGTTCGTAACTGTCTCTGCACGAGGGCATCGACGCGTGTAGCCATTGCGGGATTGCCTCGCAGCTCGGCAGTCATCCCGTCGGGGGCGAAGGTCACCGGAGCAGCCCCGTCGGTGTGCGCCCAGTCGTCGAGAAGGAGGGCCAGCTCGCGCTGGCCGACGTAGCGACCGGTGCGTAGCAGATCGTCTTCCAAGCCGGCGACGTCCACGTCGTTGCTGACCAGCAGCGTGCTCGACGCATCGGTCACGTCCTGGAGACCACGACGCTGTTCCTCGATTGCGGTGAGTGCCTCGTGCACCTTCTGCTCGCGTTGCCCGGGAGACAGTGTGAAGTCAAACCCGACCTTGAGTAGCTGGGGTGCGGCCTGGCTGATGATCGGCTCCAGCGCACCGATCGAGTTCTCGAAGATCTCGATGCGCTCGAGCAGGCGAGCCAGGATCCGTTCGTCGATCGTCTGGTCGTTGACGAAGTTGACGACGAGAATAGTCTCCTCGCGCTGACCGATGCGATCGATTCGGCCGATCCGCTGTTCGATCTCCATCGGGTTCCACGGCAAGTCGTAGTTGATGACCGCCGAGCAGAACTCGAAGTCGAGCCCTTCGCTCGCGACCCGGTTGGCGAGTACGAAGTCGTAGGCGCCGGCCCGAAACTCGGCCATGATCGTTCGGCGCTTCTCTCTTGGGACGCCACCATGCATGACAGCGACACGGAAATTTTGGCCGAGGCGATCTGCGAGGTAGGCGAGGGTCGGTCGAGAGTGGGTGAACAGGAGCGCCTGACGCTCTTGACCGTGGAGTCGGCGGAGCACTCGTGCCAGTGCAGCGAACTTGGTATCTGCGCCGTCCGGGAGCGCTCGTGCCGCCTTGACGAGTGCAGCGTGGGGTGCCAGGCGGACGGCGGATGAATTTCCGTCGTCCGCATCCCGCAGATCGCCAAATCCCTCAGGATCGAGGACCGCACGTCGCGCCATCGGCAGGCATGCGCTCGCGAGCCGGAGCGGCATCTGCATGGCGAAGTAGAGCGGGCTGTCCATCTCGCGTGCGCGATCTTGGCACCAGGAGACGTACTCGTAGTAGAACGCGAACTCCTCAGGGGTCCACACGACGTCCTGCCGGTCTTCGGAGCGCTTGGCCTTGCGGTCGTCGACCTCGACCTTCTTCGTCCGCGTGATCACGGTAGAGAGGGTGTTGAAGTCGGCCAAGTACCGCTTGGCGTCGACGACGTCGCGCGGCGTCATGTGATTCTTCGACAGGAGCTCGGCCAGCATGGGGTAGTCGGGCCGATTCATCACCAGCGCTCCGAGCGGTGTATCCCGCAGACGTTCAAGGTCCCTGAGAAGTTGTGTGCCTCTGACGCCTTTCTGGCCGAGGCGCGCTGTCGCCGTGTTGATGATTCGGTTCGGTTCGAGTCGGAACTCAAGATCCGACAGGTCGCCGTAGTCCTCGGGGGCGATGAGCTCAAGCAGATTGAGCAGGTCCGTCTGGCGAAGGTTGATCGGCGTCGCCGACAGGAAGACAAGGTTGTCCGCCCACTCCGCGAGCTCGCTACCCAGGGCATAGCTGCGGGTGTCGGAGTTCCGCATAGCGTGGGCTTCGTCCACGATCGCCAGGTCGAACGACGGAGGGTGCTGCCCCAACTCTTCAAGGCCTGACCACGTCCGCAGCTTCTCCAGGCTCGCGATGTAGGCGTGCCTGCGTGGCAGTCGGTTGCTCTGATGGCGCTCGAGAAACTGCGCGAGGTTGGCGTTGTCCAGGACGGTGAGCTCGAACTCGAAGCGATCGGCCATCTCGTCGCGCCACTTCTCGACGAGGCCCGACGGGCAGACGATGAGGACGCGGTCGGCCTCGCCTCGTGCTTCCAGCTCCGTCCAGATGAGGCCGGCTTCGATCGTCTTGCCCAGCCCGACTTCGTCCGCGATAAGGAGACGCGCCTTGCCGGTCTGCAGCAACTTCAGGACGGGCTTGAACTGGTACGGCCGAAACGTGGTCCGTGTCGCTCGGAATGAGAACAACGTATTGGCAAATTTTCCACGGAGCTTGGCCCTGGTGAGAGTGGCCCCGAACCGTCCCGCAGGGGTCGGAATTCCCTGCACCCAGGACTGGGGATCGTCGTCATGCTCCTGCGGGGCGAGCCGGGACTCGAGGACCTTCTCTGTGCGTCCGTCGACGACCACCGAGTATGACCATTCACTGCCTGGGTAGTTACGTGTCCGGACCACGGTGTCGTGACCTCCCGGCTGGGTGATCACGGAATCGTGGAGACGGAACCGCGGGGCGGGAATATCCTTGGACACTTCCCATAGCGCCTCGGCCCAGTTCCATGCGGCGAGCAAAGGGTCAGCGTCGGGCAGGTTGTCGATCGCTCGGATCGCGGCGTCGCCGGGCCGCGCGCCCTGACCCACCTGCATCAGCAGGTCACCGTTGTCGAGGCCCTGAAACCAGTACAGCCCTTCTGGCAGATCGACCTCGGGGTCCCACAGAATTCGGCACGATGCTACTGCCTCGAAGATGCGCTCGGCGGCGAGACCGACGACCAGTGCCCGCGAGAACTTGCCGCGGTCGAGCGCTGCGGCCAAGCTCTCGAAGTCCGGGTGGTACCCGAAGGTCTGGTCACTGCTGGCCATCAGGCCGGCTCTCCGAAGAGCGCGCGCTGGACACACTCGCTCTCGGCGATCCCGCGATCGATGGAGCGGCGGGCGTTGTGGTTCATGGGGCTGCCTCCCGGGCGAGCGACATGGTCAAGGCCCACACCAGAGGCGAGCCGATCAGGATAGCGGCTACCTGATGGTATTGGTAGAGGTCATAGCCATGAACGCTGCACGGGGTGAACTACCGGGTGAGGCACCGGACTCTCGTGAGGTGTCTTGGCGGGCTCCTGGTCGGCGGCTCGCCCGGCGAGCCGTAGTCGTCAAATGCACCAACGGTCGAGCAGCCGGTGACATCCCAGATCGTCGTCTGGTTCTGGTCGAGCGCCGACGCCTACCGGGCCGGGGTGCGAGGTCATCGCCGGGAACCGGGCACTGGACGTCCACCTCGGCTGCGCCGCCCCCCTTGCTTCACAGCTTCCCGCGACCGAAATTCTGACAGCAGCTTGACGCGGGACGCCTGATCCACTGCTCGCGGGGCCTGAGGGAGTAGCATCCCGGAAGGGTTTGGCTCGGTCTCGCACCGTTGCCCGGGCCAGACCCTGGGCGGTCGCCCCTGCAACCGGGTCCGCGGGAACTTGCATTGACGACGATGGAGGCTCCGCATGGCGTTTGACAGCGAGGACGAGGTCAAGGCGGCGCTCGGGATCACGTCGTGGAGGAACTTGTCGAAGGACAACGTGGTCAAGTTCGCTGCGATGCGGCCGGACATGAACAAGGATGTCGCCCAAGCGATCGTCGCGCAGCTTCCGGTGTACGCCAGGCTCGGTCTCGATGTCATGGAGTCCGTGAGGAACGTTCACGACTCCACGCTGGGATCGAACCGGCACAGCCAGGACCGTGTTCACGATGGCTTTGCCGAGGTTCGGGAGATGGCCAAGGAAGAACTCAAGAGGGAAGACCTGAGCTCCGAGGAGCGGCGGTACTACCACGAAGCCGCGAAGGAGACGGCGCAAAAGGAGTTCGAGAAGGACTCCGAGAACAAGCGGTTCCTCGACGGGCTGCTCGGCAAGACCGTCACCGTGGCAGGCATCGTCGTCGCTGCCGGGGTCGCGATTGCCGGTGGCCGGGCGGCACTTCAACGCGGCGATGACACGACAGGCACCCGGGACACGTGACAGCCTCACCCGGGTGGCCTCTTCGTCTCAGAGCGCCTGCGGCGTTGACAAGACCAGACACCTGGGAAAACGGGCATGTGACGGATCACTCGTCGCAGTAGCAAGACCCCGACGACGACCGCGTCATCCCACACGTCTCGCAGGTACCCGTGTGACTGCTGGCTACGGCCCCCACGTTCGTGCTCATCGTGCGCTCGGTGAAGTCGGCGGCACAGGTCTTGCAGTGCGGCAGTTCCCGCATCTGCTCGTCGCTCGCTGGGTATGGCTGCGGGCCAAGAAGGCCACCCCGCTCGTCGCGGTACCAATGCCAGCAGTCCTCATGGTGCCGCCGCGGGCGCTCGCCGGTGAGGTCGCCAGTGGTCGCGTTCACCGGGTCCTTCACCCAGACCAGGCCAGGAAATTCGATCTCCGTCGTCATAGCCCGCAGCGTAGGCGGAGCATCTGACGTTCAGCCGCTTGTCGCTCCATCACAGTGATAGGCCGTCATGCCCAGCCCCGCTAGTTTCCGTTCATGGCCGATGACCAGGAACGCGACGCCGGGCCGACAATCACGACCAAATTCTCGAATGCCTACGGTAAGAGGCCACCGACCTTGCACGTGACGGTCGACGGCGAGCGGATCGGCCACTGGGACATCGGAGCCAAGGTCGCGGTTCTCGATGATCCCCGACACCAGAAGGCTGCCGAGCACCTCGCGACCATCGAGTCCGCAGCGCTGGCGTGGCACGTCCGCCAAGATCAGCGGCGGGAGAAGAAGGCTCGCGCCGCGGCCCGCAAGGAAGCGGCCACGGCGGAGCCGATGCGAACAGCGCAAGCGCCAGTGTCCGCTCCAGCCACGACGCCAGCCGTGCCCGAGACTCCCGCACCGAGTTCGTTGACGAGACCCGCCTCGACGAGACCCACGCCGCAACCGTTGCCAGCCGACCGCGGCCGCGATCTCTCTTTGAACAAGGCGGGTGAAGGCATCCGCGTGACGGCCCGTGCAAAGTTCCGCGAGGCGCCCCTGACCAACCTCTTCAAGCGGCTCACCGGACGTCAGACCGGAGACGACTGGTCTTGGCGTCAAGGCGTACGAGGCGAGCGGGAAGTCGGGCGGGCCCTGGACAAGGCCATCGCCGGCAGGAACGGTTGGCGCCTCTTGCACGGCATCAAGCGAAACGTGCGCGGCACCGACGTCGACCACCTGCTGATCGGGCCGGGTGGGATCTTCTCGATCAACGCGAAGTTCCATCAGGGGAAGAAGGTCTGGGTCGGCGAGCACGCAGTGGTAGTTGGCCGGACGGCGACCAGGCACGTGTTCGCGGCTCGATCAGAAGCCAAGGCGGTCAAGAAGGTCCTCGACGCGGCCTGTGCGACGCCGCGTCCCGTCACGCCAGTCGTAGTCATCACGGGGTCCAGCCGCTTCTCCCGCGGCACGAAGACACCCGAAGACGTCGTGGTGCTTTCCGTCGCCGAGATTTCCAGCTGGCTGAACGCACTGGGGGAGACGGTGCGGCCGTGGGAGGTGGAGCAGCTCTACGAGGCCGCTCGTTGGGAACGGACGTGGATCACCTTGTAACGCCCAGCACTCTCGGCACGCCACTGAGGCACGCCACTGAGCAGTGCGGCGGCCCTACCCACGCCCGAGGGTTTCCGTAGGGTCTCTACGGCTTTCCCCAGTCCACTCCAGCCCCCGCCTTCCTACGTTGAGTGGCATGCCCACGACGACCAGATTCCGTCGCACCCGCCGCATCATCGCGGCCGTCCTCATCAGCGCCATCGCCCTCACCACAGCGGCCGCACTCGGCCTGACGTTCGCACGCGCTCAGACTCTCCAGGCGGTCACCGCCGGCACCGCACCCTCGACATCGGCCACTCTCCTCGCGGTGACCGGACCGGGCCCTGCCGGCTCCTGGACCAATGGCACACCGACTCCCGAAGGCACCGAGCAACCCGAAGGCACCACGCGACCGCAAGGCACCGAACACTTCCGCATCGGCAGCATCACCAAGACCTTCGTCGCCACGGCGATCCTGCAGCTCGTCGACGAGAACAAGGTCGAGCTCGACACCCCCATCGAGACCTACCTGCCCGACACGGTCCCGAACGGCGCGAACATCACCGTCCGCCAGATCCTCAACCACACCAGCGGCTTGTACGACTACATGAAGGGCCAGGGCTGGTCCACCAACCGCTGGCGCGGTGCCGGACGCTTCACGACGTACTCGCCCGAAAAGCTCCTGGCCGAAGCGTTCAGGCACGAGCCGTACTTCGCGCCAGGTACGGACTTCCGTTACTCGAACACCAACTACATCGTGGCGGGCCAGCTCATCGAGGCGGTCACGGGCCAGCCGTACAGCAGCGCGATCGAGCGCCGCATCCTGCGGCCGCTCGCGCTCACCGGCACGTCTTTCCCGGGCGGCGACGCGAGCCTCCCGAACCCCGCGATCCACGCCACAGCCACCCTCGACGACGGCAAGGAAGTCGACGTCACAGCCCAGAACGTCTCCCTCGACTGGGCCGCCGGCGAGATGATCTCGACGACCCGCGACCTGCAGACGTTCTTCGACGCCCTCCTCGGCGGCAGCCTGATCAGCGAGGACTCACTCATCCAGATGCGCACCACAGTGCCGATGGGGATGGGCTTCCACTACGGGCTCGGCCTCGAACGCTTCGACCTGCCCTGCGGTGGCCAGCTCTGGGGACACGGCGGACAGCTCCTCGGCTACGTCACCTACGCCTACCGGCGCGACGGCGGCCGGAGCCTCACCATGCTCCTCGCCTCTGGCGAGGGCGACGGCTTCCTCCCGTTCGTGGCTGCCACAGGTGCGGCGTACTGCCTGACGTGATCTGTCGGTCGGGCCAGGGCGTGTGCCGGACCGGTACGAGCCCTGGTCGGTCAGGCGGCGATCACTTGCCGCGAGGCGACTTCCAGCCGAACGGGATCGGGATGGGCCCGCAGCAGCACACGCCTCGCACGTCGGCCAGGGCTAACGTCCTGGCGGCCTGGTAGCACGCGAGAAAACGCACGGCCGTGGGCACGGCGCCCCGCACGAGGCCTCTTCGGGAGAGCAGGTCCCGCACTGCGCCGGAGCATCCGTCGCCGCCGTACAGGACGCCGTGGGCGCACCGCCAGCCCTTGCGCGGTGAGATCCGCAGCTGGTACGTGGCGATCGCACGATCGACAGCTCTGGCCGCTGGGCTCATTCTGACACCGTACGGTCGTTCCGGACCGCTCGCGCGCGCCGGTGTCTGCCGTGGTGACTGCGTCAGGCTCAAGAATCCAGGTACCGCAACACCGCCAGCACCCGCCGGCTGTACCCGCCCTCCGCAACCAGCCCCAGCTTGTCGAAGATCGCGTTCGAGTGCTTCTCCACCGCCGACGTCGACACGTACAACGCCGCAGCGATCCCCGCATTGGTCCGCCCCTCGGCCATCAACGAGAGCACCTCTCGCTCCCGCTCCGTCAGCACCCCGAGCGCATGCGACGTGTCCCGGAACAGCTGCCGCACCACGTCCGGATCCAGCACCAGCCCACCAGCCTGCACGCGCCCGAGCGCATCGAGAAAGTCGTCCACGCCCATCACCCGGTCCTTGAGCAGGTACCCGACGGCGCGCGCGTCGTCCCCGAGCAGCACCTGCGTGAACTCCCGCTCCACGTACTGCGACAGCACGAGGATCCCCACCTCCGGCCAGCGCTCGCGGATCTCCACCGCCGCGCGCACACCCTCGTCGGTGTGGGTGGGCGGCATGCGCACGTCCAGCACGACGACGTCGGGCCGCTCGGCCGCCAGCCGTGCCAACAGGCCGTCCGCGGAGCCGTAGGCGGCGACGACGTCGTGCCCCTCGTCCGTCAGGAGGCTGCGGATGCCCTCGCGGAGCAGCGTGGAGTCCTCGGCCAGCATCACGCGCACGGCAGCGTCACCTCGATCCGGGTCGGCCCGCCGGCCGGGCTGTGCACGGCCAGCGTGCCGCCCGCGGCGGCCACCCGGCCGGCGAGGCCGGCCAGGCCGTGGCCGGGGTGGGGGACAGCGCCGCCGACGCCGTTGTCTGCGATGAGGACGTGGACTTCGGGATGGGGGTCTCGACAAGCTCGACCAGCGGAAGTGGGAGCTCGACCGACGTGGATGCCCACCCGCGCCTCTCCAGCCCCCGAATGCTTCGCCACGTTCGTCAGCGCCTCCGCCACCACGTAGTACACCGTCGTCTCCACCCCTGCCGGCAGCCGCCCAGGCGAGTCCCACTCCAGCTCCGTCGGCACCCCCGCACGCGACACCAGCTCCGCCAGCACCGGCGCCAGCCCGTGCGTGTCCAGCGCGGTGGGCCGCACCCGCCACGCGACCTCCCGAAGATCCGTCACCAGCCGCTCCGCCTCCGACCCAGCCTGCTCCAGCAACACAGCCCCAGCAGCCCCCGGACCAACGGCCCGCCGCGCCCGGTTCACCAGCAGCCCGAGCGCCACGGCCCGCTGCTGCACCCCGTCGTGCAGGTCCCGCTCGATCCGCCCTCGCTCCGCATCCAGGGCCGCCAACAGCTCAGCCCGGCTCACCGTCAGCGACTCGACCTGCGCCTCCAGCCGCTCGCTCCGGCTCGGCGCCAGCCACCGCGCGGCCGCCGACCGGTCCAGCAGCCCGACGCCCACCAGCCCCATGAGGTTCAGGTACAGCAGCACCGCGCCGATCGGCACCAGCATGAGCACGTCCGACGTCGCCAGCCCGTCACCCTGGAACGACGCGTCCACGGTGAGCCGCACGTCGAACAGCCAGGACGCCAGGCTCACCACCACCCCGAACAGCCCGTACCCCAGCAGCCCGAGCACCAGCGTTCCCACGAGGCCCACGCCCACCCGCGCGCCGAGATACCGGGCGGCCCGGCCAGAGGTGAGCGCGGCGCCGCCCTCGCCCCACACAGTCCTTGCTTCGCCGCGGAGCTGTGCGGGGACCCCGGGGTCGGCCCACCCGAGAAAGCGCACGGTACGACGCCGGTGCCACGCGACCAGAGAACCCACGCCCCCGGGCGACGAGCCCCGCCGCACCAGCGCCAACACCGCCCCCACCAGGTCCACCGGCCAGGTCAGCGCGCCGAGCGCGGCGCCCCACAGCATGCGGGCAGGAGTGCTGCGCCAGACGGCGGGGGAGGGATCCACCTCGCCAGGATAGGGACGACGTCGGCCGCGCGAACTGCGGAAAACCACACCCGACCTGCGGCCTGCCTCACCGGGCCGGACGGATGGGCGCAGTTCGTCCGACGCCCAAAGACGAATAGCGTAGGGCCCATGACGACACACAGCTTCGCCTCGACCGTCGCCGACTGGGCCATCGGGCTGATGGAAACCCTCGGCGCACCGGGTGCAGGCGTTGCGATCGCCCTCGAGAACCTCTTCCCGCCCCTGCCCAGCGAGGTGATCCTGCCGCTGGCCGGGTTCACGGCCTCACAGGGCTCCCTGATCCTGTGGCAGGTCCTGATCTGGACGACGGTGGGCTCCGTGGTCGGCGCGATCCTCCTTTACGGGCTCGGCGCGTGGCTCGGCCGCGACCGCCTGCGCGCGATCGTCGACCGGATGCCGCTCGTGTCGCTGGAGGACGTGGACAAGGCGGAGAGCTGGTTCACCCGGCACGGCGACTGGGCGGTGCTCATCGGCCGGCTCATCCCGATCGTGCGCAGCCTCATCTCCATCCCCGCGGGCGTGGAGCGCATGTCGATCTGGCGCTTCCTCGCGTTCACGACGCTGGGTTCCGGCGTGTGGAACACCCTCCTGGTCGGTGCGGGCTACCTGCTGGGCGACCAGTGGCACGTCGTCGAGGAGAGCGTCGGCGTGTTCCAGAAGGTCGTCATCGTGGTCGTCGCCCTGCTGCTCGTGTGGTGGGTGGTCAAGATCGTGCGACGGCGCCAGGACCAGGACACCCCCCGGCACGTGCGGAAGCGCTGACCACGAGCGGGGCCACGTGTGTCAGTGTGCCGTGGAAAGATAAGGCGCTGTGACCAGCCCTGCCCCAGAGCCCGACACAGCGCGGGAAGCGGATCCCGGCGCCTACGCCCCGTTCGCCTACCTGAGCACGCCCAACGCGCCCCTGTACCGGCGGGCCATGCGCGCGCTCATGGCGCAGAAGGAGCGGTTCACGGTCCACGTCCGTCCTGAGCAGGTGCACGCGGAACTGCGGTCGGACGGCGGGGAGCCGGTCACCGAGGAGGCTGTGGCCGAGGCGCTGGAGCGGCTCGCGCAGCCCTCGTGGGGCAACCTGCTCGCGTTCCCGGACTCCAGCCGGGTCACCGCGCTGGAGGACTTCTACCGGCGGCGGATGCTGTTCCAACTGTCCCGCGAGGGCGAGGCCGCGGAGCGCGCGCTGACCCAGTACGACGCCGCGCTCGGCACCCGGGGCGCCCTCCAGGCAGTCGCGCTGGAGGACATCGTGGTTCTCCTGACGCACCTCCGGGACACCGCGCGCAAGCACGTAGGTTCGCCCGGCGAGGTCGACGCCGCCAGCACCCACCAGGCGATGCGCAGCCTGCGTGACCGGTTCACGGAGCTCGCCGAGAACGCGGTGGCCTTCATGGGGTCGATCCAGCGCACCATCGACCTGCACGACGCCGACGTCGACGCCTTCCTGGCATACAAGGAACAGCTCATCGAGTACCTGGAGCGGTTCATCGACGACCTCGTCACCCGGGGCGCGCACATCGCCGCGCTGCTGGCCGAGATCCCGGCGGACGCCGTCGAGCTCCTGGCGACGGTCGCCGCCGGACGTGAGGCGCGGGATGCCGCGCCGGGCGAGGCCGAGCGTGCGGCGACGGCAGCAAGGGAGACGTGGCTGCGACAGTGGGCGGGGCTCGCGGACTGGTTCGTCAGCTCGCCCGAGCGCGAGAGCGAGGCCAAACTGTTGCGCTCCCGCGCTCGTGCGGCGATCCCTGCGCTCCTCGCGGTGGTGCGTGCGCTGCACGACCGGGCCGGCGGGCGCACCGACCGCACGCAGGACTTCCTCACGCTGGCCCGGTGGTTCGCCGACCTGCCGGACGACGGCGCGCGGCACCGCCTCTGGCGCTCCGCGTTCGGGCTGTCGTCGGCACGGCACCTGACCGTGACCGGAGAGACCATGGATGCCTGGGACGCGACGGAGCTGGGCAACTCCACCCCGTGGGCGGACGCACCGCCGCTGGAGATCAGCCCGCAGCTACGCCGGACCGGTTCGTACGAGCGGCGCGGCAAGGCGAACCGCGTGCAGGACCGTCGCGCGGCCAAGGCCGTCCTGGTCGCGCAGGCCCGCCAGGAGACGGAGCAGACGGCGGCCGCCCGACGCCGCATCCTGACCACTGGCCCGCAGCCGCTGTCGGCGTTCGGCGAGCTCGACCCGCAGGCGTTCCGCCTGTTCCTGGGTCTGCTCGGGGACGGCCTTGCCGCCATGGGCCCGCAGGCGACCACGGCGCAGATCCACACCTCCGACGGCGAGCTGACCGTGATCCTCACCCAGGTCCCCGGCGCGGGTATCGCCGTGCTCCGTACCCCGGACGGCGAGCTGTCCGGTCCCGATCACCTCGTCGACATCGCTTCGGCCGTCGCGGAGCCGGTCCGGGCGGACGCCGGCCCGCGGGAGTCGGGCGGACCCGCCGAGCCGGGCGAACCCACCGACGGGGTCGAACGAGCCGCCGACCGGGACGACGAGAGCGCCGGCGACCGCGTGCTCCTTTCCGCGCTCGTCGCGGAGGTGTCCGCATGAGCCGCGTTGACCTGGCCCCACACATCTCGGGCGCGCTGGAACACCAGGGAGCGGAAGGTCGGCGGCGCGCCGTGCGGGCCCTGCTGGTCCGACCCGTCCTGCGCGCGCAGACCGACGGCGAGCTGTTCCGCCTGGCTCGCCGCCACGCCGACGAGCTGCGCCATTGGTTCGACAAGGAGACCGGGTGGCGGCTGGTGGTCGAGTCGCAGACGGTCCGGCTCCTGGTCTCGCACGTTCCGCAGGGCCCCACGGCGACCGCGGTGGCCGAGCGCCACCCGGCGCGTGCCCGCAAGGGCGACCCGCCGTTCACCCGCCGCCGGTACGTGCTGTTCTGCCTGGCGCTCGCGGTCCTCGAACGGTCCGAGCCGCAGGTGTCGCTTGACCGTCTGGCCGACTCGATAGTGCTCATCGCTCGCCAGCCAGGCCTGGCGAGCGTCGAGTTCACGTTGACCGGCCGGGAGGAGCGGTCGGACCTGGTGGCCGCGATCCGCCTGCTGCTCGGGTACGGCGTGCTGGCCCGGGTGGCCGGCGACGAGGAGTCCTACGTGTCCTCAGGCGGCGACGCGCTGTACGACGTCGACCGGCGCGTGCTGTCCACGATGCTGTCCACGGCGCACGCGCCCGGGCTGGCCGCCGGCCGTCTGGGTGCGGAGCCCGCAACCCGGGATATCCAGATCGGGGACATCGAGGCCGCGCTGCACGAGGAGCCACCTGCCTACACCGAGGACGAGACCAATCTGCGCCTGCGTCAGCGGGTCTCGCGCCGGTTGCTGCTGGACCCGGTGGTCTATTACGACGAGCTCGACGAGGACGAGCGGGTCTACCTCACACGTCAGCGGGTGAACGTGACAGCTCGCCTCGCCGAGGCGACCGGGCTGGTTCCGGAGCTGCGCGCGGAGGGCGTCGCCCTCGTGGACCCGGACGACCAGCTCACCGACGTGCGGATGCCCGAGTCCGGCACCGACGGGCACGCGACGTTGCTGCTGGCCGAGAAGCTGGCGTCGTCGGGCCCTGCCTCCGTTGCAAGCCTGCGGCGACTCGTGCGTGGTCTGGCGAAGGAGCACGCGTCCTACTGGCGCAAGACGACGCGCGAGCCCGGTGCGGAGAACGCCATCGTCGACGCCGCGCTCGACCGGCTCGTCGGGCTAGGCCTGGCCCACGTTGCCGGGCCGCCCGCGGGCGGCGACCCGGCGGACGCCGTCGTGCACCCGCTGCCCGCGCTGCGACGGTTCGCCGTGGCGGCCCCCACCATTCGTGAGAGGAAGACCCGATGACCACGGCTACCGACGACACCCCGGCGCAGCACCCCGGGGGACCACACCCCGAGTGGCAGCGCCCCGGCCGGACTACGCCGTCCGATGACCTGCCCCGGCCCACGACACCGCGCTGGCAGCCGCTGCGGCTCGGGCTGGTCGACCTCTTCTACTACGACGACGAGCAGTTCTGGTTCCACGACGGCCGGCTGCTGCTGCGCGGCAACAACGGCACCGGCAAGTCCAAGGTGCTGGCACTCACGCTGCCGTTCCTGCTGGACGGGTCGATCCTCCCGCGCCGTGTGGAGCCCGACGCCGACCCCAAGAAGCGGATGGAGTGGAACCTGCTCCTGGGCGGCGCCCACCCGCACCACGAACGCACCGGGTACTCGTGGGTCGAGTTCGGGCGCCTCGACGCCGACGGCACCGAGCACTACTGCACGCTCGGGATCGGGCTCAAGGCGGCCACCGGGCGGGCGATCGCCAAGTCGTGGTACTTCGTCACCGAGCAGCGGATCGGCGACCTGCGCCTGATGGACCAGTCGCGGACCGTCCTGAGCCAGGAGCGGCTGCGCGACGCGATCGAGCCGACGGGTGCCGGACACGTGTTCAGCACGCAGGAGTCCTACCGGCGTGCCGTCGACGAGAAGCTGTTCCGGCTCGGCGAGGAGCGGTACGCGGCGCTGGTGGACTTGCTCATCCAGCTGCGGCAGCCGCAGCTGTCCAAGCGGCCGGACGAAAAGGCTCTGTCGGCGGCGCTCACCGAGGCGCTGGCGCCGCTGGACCAGGCAGTGGTGTCCGACGTCGCGGAGTCGTTCCGATCCCTGGAGGAGGAACGCGAGGGGATCGCCGCCCAGAACGCGACTCTCGCCGCGGCCAACAGGTTCCTCGACCACTACCGCGGCTATGCCCGCGTGGCCACCCGCCGGGCGACGACGTCGGTACGCCTGACCAACAGCGACTATGAGCACGTGGGGCGCGACCAGCGTGAGGTCGAGGCGGACCTCACGGCCGCCGTGGCCGACGTCGAGCACCTTGCCGAGCGCCAGGTGCTGGCCGAGGACCAGCAGGGTGCGCTGGCCGGCGAGGAGTCGGCGCTGCGCGAGAGCCCCGAGATGCGGAACGCCCAGCGGCTCGACCAGGCGAGCCAGGCCGCGGCCGACGCCGAGGGGCGGGCGGGAGCCGCGGAGGCCGAGGCGACCTCCGCCCGCGAGCGCGCCGACCGGGAAGCCGCGGCGCAGGAGAGGGCTGCCGACGCGCACGACGCGGCGGCGCAGGAGGCGGACCGGTACGCGACGCGAGCCGCCCGCCTTGCCGCCGCCGCCGGCCTCGACTTCGAGGCGCACGCGAGCGACGAGACGGCAGCGCGCCGGGCCGTGGACCGCCGGCGGGAGCAGATCTCGCACGTCCGGGGCCTGCTCAAGCAGGCCGACGACGTGCGCAGGCGGGCCGACCGGGCGAGCGAGGCCGTCGACAACGCCGCGACGGCCGAGGCTGGCCGGCAGGAGTCCGCCGGACAGGCGCAGCTGGACGTCGATACGCGGGTCGGGCAGTACCGCGACTACGTGCGGGCCTACCTGGGCGGGCTGCGCGCGATCGAGCTGGCGGGTGACCTCGACGAACAGGCCGTGCGCGCGGAGGACTGGGCGCGGACCCTGGAGGGCGAGCCGCCCGCCAAGGTCGCCGTCGACGCCGCGGCAGGGGCGCGGCTCGCTGACCTGGAGCGCAGCAGAGCCCAGGCTGAGCACGAGGCGTCACTGCTGTCCGAGGAGCTGGCGGGGGTCCGGAACCGGATCGCGGAGCTGGAGTCCGGGCGGGACCCGTTGCCGCCTGCCGCGCCCGGGCGGGAGGCGGGCGTGCGGGTGTCGGCTTCCGGCGCGCCCCTGTGGCGCCTGACGGACTTCGTCCCCGGGGTGGTCGACGAGGGGCGGGCCGGCATCGAGGCCGCGCTGCAGTCGGCCGGGCTGCTGGACGCGTGGGTGTTCCCGGACGGCACGGTCCAGGCGGACGGCGACGTGGTCCTGAGCGGAGCCGCCGGCAGGAATCGAGGCTCGACGGCGGGGGGACCGACGCTGGCCGAGGTGCTGGTGCCCGCCGTCGGGCCGGATGCCGAGGTTCCCGAAGCGGCCGTTGCGGCGGTGCTGGGTGGGATCGGACTGGGCGAGGCGTCCGGGGCCGTGCTCTGGGTGGACCCCTCGGGGCGCTGGGGCGCCGGACCCGCACGAGGGTCGTGGGCCAAGGACACCGCCGCCTACATCGGGGCCGGGGCGCGGGAGGCGAACCGCCGGGCGGTGCTCGCTCGGCTCGCCGCCGAGGCTGCGGACCTGACGCGTGGCGTCGAGGCGGCGCGGGCGGAGATGCGGGAGGCCGAACGGCAGGCCGACCAGGTCGCTGCCGAGCGGGACGCCTACCCGACCTCGGCCGAACGAGCGCTCGCCGCCCTGCACGCGCGGGTCACCGAGGCGGTCCGGGAGCTGGAGCAGGCTCGCGAGATCCTGACGCGCCTGCGCACCGACTGGGAGTGGGCCGACGGCGATGCGAGGGAAGCCGAGGCCGAGCTCGCCGAGACCGCTGGGCAGCTCGGGGTGCGGGCTACCGCTGAGGGGCTGGACCAGGACCTGACGGCCGTGGGCGCCTACGCCGAGGCCCTCGTCGAGGTGCGGACGTCGGCCCGTGCGGTGACGGGTCTCGCACAGGCGCACGTCGCTGCCGTGGAGCGGGTTGCCGAGGCGCGGTCTGTGCTTGAGGCGCGCGATTCCGCGCTGCGTGACCAGCGTGGAGAGGCAACCCGGCTCCGGGCCACTGCGAATGCCCTGCAGAACACCGTCGGTGCTTCGGTGGCGGAGCTGCAGGGGCGGCTGGCCGCGATCGGTGAGGCTAAGACCAAGCTGGTGCGCGAGCTCAAGGCAGTCACGAAGGCGCAGCTCGAGGCCGCGGCGACGCACGGCCGGCTGGAGGAGCGCAAGCTTGATCTCGCCGCCCGGCGCGACGAGGCCGGCGTCGCCCGGTCGGCGGCGATCGAGGCGTTGCGGGTCTTCGCGGCGACGGGCCTGCTCCGCGTCGCGTTGCGGGACGTCACGGCGCCCAGCCCCGAGGAGCCGGAGGCCTGGACCGTCACCTCGACGCTCACCCTCGCGCGCACGGTGGAGCAGGAGTTCGCGTCGGTCGACGAGTCCGACGAGGCCTGGCGCCGCGCGCAGCAGCACGTGTCGAGCGCGTCCAACGAGCTGTCCGCCCAGATGAGCCGGCACGGGCACAACGCGTATGTGGAGCAGCACGGCGACGTGCTGGTCGCGCGCGTGCGCTACGTGACGGATGACCTGGACGTGGACCAGCTCGCCGTGCGGCTTGAGGACGACATCGTCGAGCGCGAGCGGCTGCTCAGCGCCCGGGAGCGGGAGATCCTGGAGAACCACCTGGTCAACGAGGTGGCAGGGCACCTGCACGAGCTACTGCTGACCGCGCAGGGCCAGATCGAGCGGATGAATCGGGAGCTGGCCGACCGCAAGACCTCCACCGGGATGCAGCTCCGGGTGGTCTGGCGCGAACGGGCGGACGGACCGGCCGGCCTGGCCGGTGCACGCGACCTGATGACCCGGGCCGACGCGACCTGGACCAAGCGGGACCGGGCGGCGATCGGTGAGTTCCTGCAGGCCCGCATCGCGGAGGTGCGGGAGGCGGACCCGACGGCGGGCTGGCAGGAACACCTTGAGCGCGCCCTCGACTACCGCCAGTGGCACACCTTCGGGGTGGAGCGTCGGCAGAACGGGCAGTGGCGGTCGGCGACCGGTCCGGCGTCGGGCGGCGAGCGGGTGCTGGCGATGTCCGTCCCGCTGTTCGCCGCTGCCTCCTCGCACTACAACTCCGCGAGCCCGCAGGCGCCGCGTCTGATCCTCCTGGACGAGGCGTTCGCCGGCGTGGACGACGACTCCCGCGCCAAGTCGCTGGGCCTGCTCGCCACCTTCGATCTCGACGTGGTCATGACCAGCGAGCGCGAGTGGGGCTGCTACCCGCAGGTGCCGGGGCTGGCGATCGCCCAGCTCTCGCGGGTCGAGGGCATCGACGCCGTGGGCATCACGAGGTGGCGGTGGGACGGGCGGCGCCGGAACAAGCAGGCCGAGGTCGGCGACGATGCGTCGGCTGCGGCCCCAGCGACGGACGGCGCGGGCGGCGCGGATGGTGGTGCGGAGACCGAGCGCAGCCTGTTCGACGCATGACGGTCCCGGCCCATGAGGAGGAACAGGGCAACCGGGGTGCCATCGAGTCACTCCTCGGCGGTCCAGGTGCACGATGGATCGTGGAGCGGGTTCGCCGCCGGCTGGAGTCCGAGCCTTCGACAGGCTCAGGGCAGCGCGACAGTGGGGGTTCGGCCGGCGCGGGCCCGGAGACCGGTGAGCTCCCGGTCCTGTCGGGGTCGGTGCGTCTGGCCGGTCCAACGGCCGAGCAGCGGGACGCGGTGGTGCGGCTGGTCGGTCGCCCGCGCCAGGCCGGTGCCGGGGTGACCATCGACCTCGCGGTGGTGGAGCAGATCCTGCGCAGAGGGCCGTGGCCCGCCGGGCTCGCCGACGCCGTGATCACGCTGACCGGCCCGCTGACGGACCGGCGCGGGGACCGGATTCGTGCGGCCGAGGCATGGGACCGGGCTCGGTCGGAGCTGGAGCCGGCGCTCGCGCGCTTCGACGGGCTCGCTGCCTGGTGGGCGGGCTGGTGTGCCGCCGGAAACCTCAAGCGTGCCACCCGCGCGGAGCTGGCACGACTTGCTGACCGGCCCGTGCCGGTCGGTGCGAGCGGCGGACCAGACGCGGCCGACGTCGCCGTCGGCCTCGTCGGTCGCGTGCGCACCGTGCTGGAGGCGCTGCCCGTCTCCGACGAGCCGATCGCCGTCCTCGCGCGTCGGACGGTGGGCGACGCGCACGGGCTGGACGCCTCCCGGCCGCTCGGCCGGACGGCGGCCGCCGTGGTGGGTGCGGCCTTCGGTCCGTCGGCGCCCCCGAACGGTGCGCAGGAACGAACCTCGGAGCGCGCGGCGTGGGCGTATGCCGGCGTCGTCATGTCGAACGTCGCGTCGACCGTGCTGTCCCTGGGTGTGCCTGGGGCGGCAGGCACTCGCGGTAGCGGCATCGGCGGAACCGCGACGGCGCGCATCCTGGAGGAGGCGCGCGGTGCCCGTATGCCGGTGGTCCTCACGCTGGACCAGGTCCGCTCGGGCGGTGTCGACCCGCTCGGGCCGGGCGGGGTAGTGCACGTCTGCGAGAACCCGACCGTCGTCGAGGTGGTCGCGGCGAGGTGGGCGGCTGTCGAGGATTCTGGTACGCGGCCGGGGCTCGTGCTCGTGTGCACCTCGGGGCAGCCGAGCACGGCTGTCGTGGAGCTGGTGCAGGTGCTCACGCAGGACGGCGCGCTGCTGAAGTACCACGGCGACTTCGACTGGGCGGGCCTCCGCATCGCCGACGGGCTCCGGCGCAGGGCGCCAAGGGCGCCATGGGTGCCGTGGCGGTACACGGCTGCCGACTACGAGGCCGCGGTGCGCGACGGCGGACCGTCGCTCAAGCTGTCCGGCACACCGGCGGCGTCGCCGTGGGACGAGGCGCTCAGCGCGGCGATGCTCGACCGGGGACAGTCGATCGAGGAAGAAGCGGTAGTGGACCTGCTGGCCTCCAACCTGACCGGATCCCGACCGTGAACGAGCTACGAGTTCAGCAGCTGTGATACGCGCTGGTGGGACAGCTCGACCAACGCTGCGGAATCTCGCACCGACACACCGGCATCGTGCAGGAGGCGTACGGTGTCGGCCCGGTCCGCTTCGAACCGGGCACGACGCTCGGCGAGCTCGGCACGCTCTGTGAGGTACTTCTCCCACATCGCCTGCCCCTCGGGGCCGAGTACCGCAGACATGTCCCAGGTCAGCTCGAACGCGTCGTCGTCCATGTCGAGCAGCCCGCCGAGCAGGTCGCGTACCTCGGTCTGCAGGTCGGCGAGGCGGGTGACCTCGGTAGTGGCACCGGGGACGGCCGCAACCTCACCGATCCACCACTTGCCCTCGCGGGTCACCGCGCAGGCATGATGCTGCCTGACGCTACCGATCCGATTGGAAACCCGTGACCGACGACCGCACCGCCACGACCCTCCGCTCGATCGCCCCCTACCTCGCCGACTGGGCTTCGTTCCAGGCCGCCTACCACGGCCTGCCCGGCCTGCAGCTGGCTGTCGGCCGCCGCGGGGAGGTCTTCGTCGACCTCGCCTGGGGCAAGGCGAACCTCGAGACGGGGGAGGACCTCACCAGCGACCACCTGTTCCGCGTCGCCTCCCACTCCAAGACGTTCACCGCCGTCATCGTGATGCGGCTCGTCGAGCACGGCAAGCTCCGCCTGGACGACACCGTGGGCGAGCTCGTCCCGGAGCTCGCCGGGTCGCGGGCCGCCGACATCACCGTCCGCGAGCTGCTCGGTCACCAGGCGGGCATCATCCGCGACTCGTCCGACGGCGACTTCTGGCAGCACGAGCGGCCCTTCCTCGACCGCGCGCAGGTGCTGGAGTGCGTGCGCACCGAGGGCATCGTGTTCGAGCCCAACGAGCACTTCAAGTACACGAACATCGGCTACAGCGTGCTCGGCATCATCATCGAGGAGGTCACCGGCAAGACGTACGACGAGATGGCGCGCGCCGCCGTCGTCGAACCGCTCGGGCTGACCCGGACCGGCACCGAGCTGGACCCCGCCCGCGCCGCCGAGTACGCCGCAGGGCACACCGGCCGGATCACGCACGGCGACGCGCGGCGCGTCGTCCCGCACGTCGACACCCGCGCCATGGCCGCGGCGACCGGCTGGTACTCCACCGCGCTCGAGATGGTCCGCTACGGCGCCACCCACGTGTTCGGCGACACCACGCTGCTCACCGACAAGAGCAAGCGCCTCGTCCAGCGCGAGGAGTCCCGCGTCGTGGTCCGGGGAGCGGAGCGCGGCCGGTACGGCGTCGGCATGGCGCTCGGCAAGATCGGCGACCGCGAGGTCGTCGGGCACTCCGGCGGCTACCCCGGGCACATCACGCGCACCTGGATCGACCCGGACGACGGGCTCGTCGTGTCCTCGCTGACCAACGCCGTCGACGGGATCGCCGACCAGATCGCGACCGGCGTCATCCACCTGATCAACCTGGCGCTCGCCGCGGCGGACGACGTCGCGGCGTCCGCCGCCGGGGGCGCACCCGTGCCGCCCGTCCCCGACGACGCCCCCGTGGGACGCTTCGCCAACCTGTGGGGAGTGGCCGACGTCGTGGACCTCGGCGGGATCCTGCACTCGATCAACCCGCGCTTCCCGCGGCCGGACGAGGTAGCGGTACGCCTGGTCGTGGTCGACGGCCGCCTGGTGCAGGAGCCCGTGGCCGGGTTCACCACGGTCGGCGAGCCGGTCCAGGTCGAGCGGGACGACGCCGGCGCGGTCACCGCCGTCCGGGTCGGCGCCCTGACGTCGTGGCCGATCGACGAGTTCCGGGCGCGGGCGACAGCCCGGCCGAGCCGCTGAGCCGCACGTAGACGCCGCACAGACACAGCATGAGCGGGCTGCGCCGCGGAGAGCAGACCAGCTCTCCGCGGACACAGCCCGCTCACGTGACCTTCCCGGCGCCGCCTCAGCGACGGAGCGCCGTCACTCCGCCCCGAGCGCCGCCACCGGCGAGGTGCGGGCCGCGGCCCGAGCCGGGAGCACCGACGCGAGAAGGCCGGCGACGAGGGCGACACCGAGGATCAGCGCGAGCTCCGTCCACGGGACGGCAAACTGCACGGTGCCCATCATGGACAGGGCGGTGGCCGACCCGGACCAGCCGAACCCGAGGCCGAGCACGATGCCGACGAGCGCACCGACGCCCGCGATGAGAACGCCCTCCACGGCGAGCATGCCGCGCAGCTGCTCCTTGCTCATGCCGATGGCCCGCAGGGTCGCGGACTCCCGGGTCCGCTCGATCACCGAGAGGGACAGCGTGTTGGTCACGCCGACCAGGGCGATCACCACGGCGACGGCGAGCAGCCCCACCATGATGCCGAGGACGACGTCCACGACCTCCCGGAACGACGCGGCCTGCGCGGCCTGGCCCACGACCAGGGCGTCGATGTCGACCTGCGTGGCGATCTCCTGGACGTCCCCGAGCACCACCTCTGCGTCGTCGCCCGAGATGTGGCCCCAGATATCGGTCCCGGTATGGGTGTCGGTGACGCGGGCGAGATCCTCGGGCGTGACGGTCTGGTCGAGCGCCATGGAGCCCGTGATGACGACCGTCAGGTCGACCGTGCCGCTCGGGCCCGAGACGGGGGTGCTGTCGCCTGCGCCGAGGGACAGCGAGTCCGCCGTGCCCTGGGACAGCAGGATCGAGCCCTCCACGAGCTCCTCCGCCTGGTCCGGCACGTTCACCACGGCGACCAGCCTGTCGGGGTCGGCGGCCTTGAGCTGTATGTCCTCCGTGTCACCGATGGCGGCCGACGCGTGGGTGACGGCCGCGGCGGCCGAGACGCCCGACGCCTCGGCGACGGCGTCGCGCATGTCCTCGACGTACTCGGGCACGGTGACGGACACGCTCAGGTCGTACGGGAAGGCCTCGTTGAGCCTGTGCTCCGAGGTCGCACGGGCGCTCGCGGCGCCGGTGGACATCATGGTGACGAGGGTGACGCCGATGAGCAGCGCCGTGGAGGTCGCCGTCGTACGGCGCGGGTTGCGCAGCGTGTTGGCGACCGCGAGGCGGGGGGCCGGGCCGGAGCGGGTCACGAGGGCGCCCAGGCCTGCCGCGACGCGCGGCAGCCAGAGGACCGCGCTCAGCACGACGCCGAAGAACGTGAGGGCGACGCCGCCGACGGCCGCGACCATACCGACCTCCAGCGAACCGGAATTCCCGAGGGAGGTGCCGATGCCGAGCAGCGCGATGCCGCCAAGAATGCAGAGGACCGAGATCACGAGGCGGGCGCGGCCGGTGCGGGCGCGGAGCGTCGGGGCGTCGGACGGCCGCAGCGCGGCGAGCGGTGCGACCCGGGTCGCCGAGCGGGCCGGAGCGAGCGCGGCCAGGAACGTCACGACCGTGCCGACGGCGAGCGGCAGCACGATCGACTGCGGGGTCAGCGTGATCGTCTCCGGGATCGGCACCCCGAGGCCGAAGTTGGGCGCCACCATCAGCGCGGCCTGGGTGAGCAGCGCGCCGATCAGGGTGCCCAGCGCGGAGGCGACGACGCCGAGGATCGCAGCCTCCAGCAGGACGCTGCGGTAGACCTGGTCGGCCCCCGCGCCGATGCAACGTAGGAGGGCGAGCGCCCGGGTCCGCTGGGCGATGAGTACCTGGAACGTGTTGGTGATGACCATCGCGGCGATCATCAGCGCGATCGCGGCGAACGCCATGACGAACACCAAGAAGATGATGTTGTCGCCACCGGTCAGTCCCGAGGTCTTCGTCGTCGCCATCGTCTCGGTGGTCTCGACGGACGCCTGAACACCGGTGCCGACGACGTCCTGGATCGCGGTGCTCAGTGCCGCAGGGACGCTGTTGTCGGCGGGCGGGCTGTCGAGCGTGACGAGCAGATCGGTGACGTACGACGGGTAGACCTCGACGGCGTTCCAGGCGCTGAGCGTGGCGGACGGGACCGCGGCGGCCCCGCCGGAGGCCGTGTAGACCCCGTAGGGGTCGTCGGCGAGGCCGGTCACGGTCAGTGACTCGAAGATCTCCTCCGGCTCGCCGAGCTCGGCTGCCGGGTTCTCCGCCTCGCTCTCGGCCCAGCCCTCCGGGTACAGGGTGCGGGAGATCCTCAGCTCGTCGCCGATGTCGGCCTCGAGCCGCTCGGCGACCTGGGGTGTCAGCGCCACCTCGTCGGCGGCGGCCGGCCAGGCACCGTCGCTCAGCTCGAGAGGTGAGAGCCGCGGGTCCGTCGGGACCGGGGCGAACAGCTGGCTGCCACCCTTGCCGCCGTTGCGCAGGGTGCCCGACCAGCTGATGAGAGGCTGGACGGTCCCGACGCCGTCAACGGCAGCGACCGCCTCGACGTCATCGGTGGAGAACGAGCTCTCCTCGTCGGGGTACTGTCCCTCGGCCTGCTCTGCGGACACGATGACGTCGGAATCCGCGTAGCTCGCCGCCACGACGTCGTGGGCCGTCTCCTCGATGATGGCGCCGGCGAGCAGCGTCACGGTGACGAACACCGTGCTGATCAGGATGGCGATGCCGGCTGACGCGAGGCGCCCGGTGCTGTGGCGCATCTGCCCGAGGGTGAAGCGCGCGGTGGGGAGGGAGGTAGCCATCACGCACCGGTCCCGGGAGTGGAGGCGGTACCGGTGGTGCCGGACGTTCCGGTGGTGACATCGGGTTCGATGGTGCGCAGGGCGTCCAGGCCGGCCATGGCGGACTCCGGTGTCGGGTCGCTGATGTCTCCGGCGATGCGGCCGTCGGCGATCAGGACGGCGCGGTCGGCGTAGGCGGCTGCGGAGGGGTCGTGGGTGACCATGATGATGGTGCGGCCGAGCTCGCGCACGGAGCGGCGTAGGAAGGACAGGACCTCGGCGCCGGAGCGGGAGTCGAGGTTGCCGGTGGGTTCGTCGGCGAAGACGACGTCGGGCTGGGCGATCAGGGCGCGGGCGATGGCGACGCGTTGCTGTTGTCCGCCGGAGAGCTCTCCGGGGCGGTGCGTCAGCCTTCCTTTCAGGCCCAGGGTCTCTACCAGGGTGTTGAACCATGCGCGGTCGACGGTGCCGCTGGCGAGCTCGACGGGCAGGGTGATGTTCTGCTCGGCGGTGAACATCGGCAGCAGGTTGAACTGCTGGAACACGAACCCGACCCGGTCACGCCGCAACCGGGTCAGCGCCTTGTCGTTCAGACCGGTGGTCTCGGTGGTACCGAGGAACGACTGACCACCGGTCGCGGAGTCCAGACCCGCCAGCAGGTGCATCAGGGTCGACTTGCCGGAGCCGGACGGGCCCATGATCGCGGTGAACCGGCCCTGCTCGAAGTCGACGTCCACACCGTCCAGGGCCCGCACGGTCGCCTCGCCCTTACCGTAGGTCTTGGTCAGGCCCCGGGCCCGCACGGCGCGGGCGGCGCCGCCCGGCACAGGGGCCGGCTGGTCCGCCGGGACGTACACGGTGGTGTCCACGAAAATTGCTCCTCGAATCGCTGTTGCCGAGACCCGTTCAGGCTGGCAAGAACGAACCTACGGATTCGAGGGCGGCGGGGCGTCAGGCCAGGGCCTGATCATTCTCCGGACGTGTCATCCCACGGTTGTACGGATCTGTATCTGCAACCGTGCAGGTCACGGCGTTCGACCGGCCCGGGGTGGCCCGCTCAGATCCCGAGCCGCGGCCTGTGTCGCGGACAGTAGACAACGTCTACTATCCGCGACACAGCCCGCTCACGAGCGTCTTCGGCGCCGCCTCAGCGACTCAGCGCCACCCCCACACCCCTCACTCCGCCCCGAGCGCCGCCACCGGCGAGGTGCGGGCCGCGGTGCGCGCCGGCATGACCGACGCGAGGAGTCCGGCGACGAGCGCGACACCGAGGCACATCGCGAGCTCCGCCCACGGGACGGCGTACTGCACGTCGCCCATGAGGGACAGCGTGGTGGCGGCACCGGCCCAGCCGAAGATCAGCCCGAGCACGATGCCGACGACCGCCCCGACGCCGGCGATGAGGACACCCTCGACGGCGAGCATGCCGCGCAGCTGGCCCGTGCTGAGGCCGATGGCCCGCAGGGTCGCGGACTCCCTGGTCCGCTCGATGACCGAGAGCGACAGCGTGTTCGTCACGCCGACCAGGGCGATCACCACGGCGACAGCGAGCAGCCCCACCATGATGCCGAGGACGACGTCGACGATCTGCCGGAACTGCTCGGCCTGAGCGGCGGGGCCCACGACCCTGGCGTCGAGGTCGACCTGTGCGGCGGCGTCCCGGACGGCCGTCAGCACCGCCCCGGTGTCGGCACCCGAGATGTCCCCCCAGATCTCGGTCCAGGGATCGGCGTCGGCGACGCGGGCGAGGTCCGCGGGCGTGACGGTCCGGTCGAGCTGCGTGGAGCCCGTGATGACGACCTTCAGGTCGACCGAGCCGTTCGGGCCCGAGACGGGGGTGCTGTCGCCCGCGTCGAGGGACAACCAGTCCGCCGTGTCCTGGGTCAGCAGGATCGAGCCCTCCGCGAGCCCTTCCGCCTCCTCCGGCACGTTCACCACGGCGACCAGCTCGTCCGGGTCCGCGGCATTGAGCCAGGTCTCCTTGTCGTCGGCGATCGTGCCCGTCGTCGTGGTGACGACCGTGACGCTGGAGACGCCGGAGGTTCCGGCGACGGCGTCGCGCAGGCCCTCGACGTACTCGGGTGCGGTGGTGGACACGCTCACGTCGTACGGGAAGGCCCCGTCGAGGCCGCGCTCCGAGGTCGCGCGGGCGCTGGCTGCGCCGGTGGACATCATGGTGACGAGGGTGACGCCGATGAGCAGCGCCGTGGAGGTCGCCGCCGTGCGGCGCGGGTTGCGCAGCGTGTTGGCGACCGCGAGGCGGGAGGCGGGACCGGTGCGGGCCACCAGGGCGCCCAGGCCGGCCGCGACGCGGGGCAGCCAGAGCACCGCGCTCAGCACGACGCCGAAGAACGTGAAGGCGATGCCGCCGACCGCTGCGGCGACACCGGGTCCCAGGGAGCTCGCACTCCCGAGGGCGACGCCGAGGCCGAGCAGCGCGATGCCGCCGAGGAGGGAGAGGATCGCGAACACGAGCCGGACCCGGCCGGTGCGGGCGCGGAGCGTCGGGGCGTCGGACGGCCGCAGCGCGGCCAGCGGGGCGACCCGGGTCGCCGAACGGGCCGGGGCGAGCGCGGCCAGGACGGTCACGACCGTGCCGACGGCGAGCGGCAGCACTATCGACTGCACGGTCGGCGTGATCGTCGTCGGGATCGGCACCCCGAGGTCGAAGCTCGGGACGATCAGCAGCGCGGCCTGGGCGAGCAGCGCGCCGGTCAGGGTGCCCACCGCGGACGCGATGAGGCCGAGGATCGCGGCCTCCAGCAGGACGCTGCGGTAGACCTGGCCGGTCCCCGCTCCGATGCACCGCAGGAGCGCGAGCGTCCTGGTCCGCTGGGCGACGAGCACCTGGAACGTGTTCGTGATGACCATGGCGGCGATGAGCAGCGCGATGGCGGCGAACGCCATGACGAACACGATGAAGATGAGGTCCTCACCACCGGTCAGTCCGGAGGCCTTCGCTGTCGCCGCCGCCTCAGTGGTCTCGACGGACACCTGGGCGGCATCCGCGCCGACGGCGTCCTGGATCGCGGTGCGCAGCGCCGCGGGGACGCTGGTGCCGGTGGGCGGGGTGTCGAGCGTGACGAGCAGCTGGCTGACCGACGTCGGGAAGGGCTCGGCGGCGGTCCAGGCGCTGAGCGTGGCGGACGGGACCGCGGCGACCCCGCCGGAGATCGTGTAGGCGCCGTAGGGGTCGGCGGCGAGGCCGGTCACGGTCAGGGTCTCGACGACCCGTTCCGGCTCGCCGAGCTCGTCCGCCGGGTCCTCCGCCTCGCTCTCGGCCCAGCCCTCCGGGTACACGGTGCGGGAGAGCTTCAGCGTGTCGCCGAGGCCGACCTCGAGGCGCTCGGCGACCTGGGTGGTCAGCGCCACCTCGTCGTCGGCGGCCGGCCAGGCGCCGTCGGTCAGCTCGAGCGGCGAGAGCCGCGGGTCCTCGGGGACGGGGGTGAACATCTGGCGGCCACCCTTGCCGCCGTTGCGCAGGTTGCCCGACCAGCTGGTGACGGGCTGGACGGCCGTGACGCCGTCGACCGAGCCGACGGCCGTGACGTCCTCGTCGGTGAACGAGCTGTCCGACTCCTCGGCGGACTCGTCCGATGCGGACACGACGAGGTCGGAGTCGGCGTATCCCGCCGCGACGACGTCGCGGGTCGTCTCCTGGATGACGGTCCCGGCCAGCAGCGTCACGGTCACGAACGCCGTGCTGATCAGGATGGCGACGCCGGCGGACGCGAGGCGGCCCGCGCTGCGGCGCATCTGCCCGAGGGTGAGACGTGCGGCGGGGAAGGAGACGGCCATCAGGCACCGGTCCCGGTGGCCGTGCCGGCGGCGGAACCCGTGGTGACGGCGGGCTCGAGGGTGCGCAGGGCGTCGAGGCCGGCCATCGCGGACTCGGGGGTGGGGTCGGTGATGTCGCCGGCGATGCGGCCGTCGGCGATCAGGACGGCACGGTCGGCGTACGCGGCGGCCGACGGGTCGTGGGTGACCATGATGATCGTGCGGCCCAGCTCGCGGACGGAGCGGCGCAGGAAGGACAGGACCTCGGCCCCGGAGCGGGAGTCGAGGTTGCCTGTCGGTTCGTCGGCGAACACGACGTCGGGCTGCGCGATCAGGGCCCGGGCGATCGCGACACGCTGCTGCTGCCCACCGGACAGCTCGCCGGGGCGGTGCGTCAGCCGCCCGGCCAGCCCGAGGGTCTCGACCAGGGTGGTGAACCAGGCCCTGTCCACCGTGCCGCCGGCGAGCTCGACGGGCAGGGTGATGTTCTGCTCGGCGGTGAACATCGGCAGGAGGTTGAACTGCTGGAACACGAACCCGACCCGGTCGCGGCGCAGCCTCGTGAGGGCCTTGTCGTTCAGCCCCGTGATCTCCGTGGAACCGAGGAACGCCTGACCGCTGGTCGCGGAGTCCAGTCCCGCGAGCAGGTGCATCAGGGTCGACTTGCCGGACCCGGACGGGCCCATGATCGCGGTGAAGCGGCCCTGCTCGAAGTCGACGTCCACACCGTCCAGCGCCCGCACGGTGGCCTCACCCTTGCCATACGTCTTCGTCAGGCTCCGGGCCCGTACTGCGCGGGCGGCTTCGCCCTGCGCCGGGGCCGGTTGGTCCGCCGGGACGTACACGGTGGTGTCCACGAGATTGCTCCTCGAGTCGATGCTGTGGGTTCTGAAAGTGGTCCGGCCACTGGTTCCGCCCCTGCCGCCGAGGACGGCAGGTGGGCGGGCCAGCGGGCCGGCAGTCCTCAACCTATGGACTCGGCGAGGGCCGGGGCATCAGGCCGTGGCCTGATTCTTGGCGCGGGCGTCATCCCCTGGTCGTACTGGTTCGCCGGCTGCCGGGCTCAGAGCAGGACGCGCGGCACCCGGTTCTTCGCGGCCTCCGCGAGCCGGTCCGCCAGCTCGGCGAGCGGCACGGACGCCTTGGCGCCCGATCCCGGATCGGTCACCGCGACCTCGCCCGCCTCGGCCTCGCGCGGGCCGAGCACGCCGAGCAGGGCGTCGCGCCGACGTCGGGCCAGGCGGATCCGGTTACCCAGCGACCCGTCCCGCTCCACGCGGACCCGGATGCCGCGGGAGCGCAGGATGGCCGCCAGCCGGTCCACCTCGTCGTCGACGTCGTGCCCGCCGTCGTCCGCCGCGCCACCGCCGTCGTCCGCCGCGCCACTGCCGTCGGCCCCGGACCTGGGGCCGGTCACCGGGAGCAGGCAGACCTGCACGGGCGCGAGCCAGAACGGCAGGCGTCCGTCGTGCCGCTCCAGGAGGAACGCGACCATGCGCTCCATCGCGCCGACGGTGCCGCGGTGGATCATGACCACCCGTTCCCGCTCGCCGGACGCCGCGATGTAGGTCAGGTCGAACCGTTCCGGCTGGTTGAAGTCGAGCTGCACGGTCGCGAGGGTCTCCTCATGACCGCCGGCGTCGAGCACCTGGACGTCGATCTTGGGCCCGTAGAACGCGGCCTCGCCCGGCTCGGCCTGCCAGCGCACACCGGCCGACGCCGCGTCCGGCGCCGGGTCGAGCACCGCATCCAGCACCTCGGCCAGCACCTGCTCCGCGGCAGCCCACTGCTCGGGCGACCCCAGCCACCTGTCGGAGGCGTCCCGCCCGGACAGCCGCAGGTGGGACACCTCGATCCCCAGGGTGGCGAGCACCTCGAGGATCGCGTCCAGCGCGGTCCGCACCTCTGCCCCTACCTGGTCGGGGCGGCAGAAGACGTGCGCGTCGTCCAGGTTGATCTGCCGCACCCGGCTCAGTCCCGACAGGACCCCGGACCGCTCGGCGCGGAACATCGGGGCAAGCTCCGAGTACCGCACCGGCAGGTCGCGGTAGGACCGCGGCTCCGACGCGTAGATCTGCGCGTGGTGCGGGCAGTTGGCGGGCCGCAGCACCAGCGGGTCGACGTCGGCGGCCTCCTCGTGCGGACCGCCGTCCGGGCCGCGCGAGCCGTCCGGGCCGTCCAGGCCGTCCGGTCGGCGCGAGCCGGAACCGTCGCTCGCGGCCGGTCCGGACCTGCTGACGTCCAGGGGTGGGAACATGTCGTCCGCGAACTTGGCCCAGTGTCCCGAGCGTTCGAACAGCGAGCGCTTGCCGAGCACCGGCGAGTACACGGGCTCGCACCCGGTGCGCAGCGCGACCTCCCGCGCGTACTGCTCCAGCTCGTACCGCACGGCGGCGCCGGCGGGCAGCCACAGGGGCAGGCCGGGCCCGACCAGGGGGCTGGAGGCGAAGATCCGCATGTCACGGCCGAGGTCGCGGTGATCTGAGCGGACAGGTGCGGTCATGGTGGTGCTCCTTCGATGAGGGAGCCGCCCGGTCCGCCGTCGTGCATGACAAAGGCCCCGGAGCGAGCTCCGGGGCCTGGGTTGCTGAGTGCAGGGTCAGCGCGCGCCGGAGGGGTCCGGCGTCGTCGTGCGTGCGCTGAGGTGCATGCTGCCCACCGTAATGTCAGAGGGACGACGCGTCCAGCGCGTTGCAGTCCTGGATGGTTCCGCCCTCGTAGCCGATGGTGAACCACCTGACGCGCTGCTCCGAGCTGCCGTGCGAGAACGCCTCGGGGCGTACGTCGCCGCCGGACCGGCGCTGGATGTTGTCGTCGCCCACGGCGGCGGCAGCGGACAGCGCCTGGTTCAGCTCGTCCTTCGTGATCGGCTCGAGGAACGTCACGCCGGTGTCCGGGTCCTTCGTCGTCGCGGCGTTGCCCGCCCACATCCCGGCGAGGCAGTCGGCCATCAGCTCGATGCGCACGGAGTCGGACTCCGGGCCGGTGCCCGACCGGTCGGCCCGCTCGAACAGGCCGAGCTGGTTCTCGATGTGGTGCCCGAACTCGTGGGCCGTCACGTACATCTCCGCCAGCGGCCCGCCCTCCGCGCCGAACTGGCTGGAGAGCTGCTCGTAGAACGCGAGGTCCTCGTACACGGTCGTGTCGGCGGGGCAGTAGAACGGCCCGGTGGCCGACGTCGCCGACCCGCAGGCGGTGTCGACGGCGTCGGTGAAGCTGACGACCTCCGGCAGCTCGTACTCGACCCCGCCCTGCTCGGGGAGGGTCGCTGCCCAGTACACGTCCAGCGAGTCGACGGCGCCGCTGAGCCGGCACTCGGCGTCGGCGTTGGCCTGCTCCGCCGTGCACTCGCCGACGTAGCCCTGCTCGCCGGTGCCCCCGGAGTCCGAGGTGGTCCCACCGAGGATGTCGGCCGGGCTGTTGCCGGTCACCAGCATGTAGAGCAGCGCCACGACGATCGCCACGCCGCCGCCACCGCCCGCGATGACGGCGCCTCGGCGTCCGCCACCGCCCTTGCGGACCCGGCCGCCCTCGAACTGGCCGCCCTCGCTGAAGGTCACGCGCCGGCCCAGGTGCGCCGGTCGCGGGCCGCGAGATGCACGATCTCCAGCTCGCGGTCGGTGAGGGTCGCCCGCCGGCTCTCGAGCCAGGGCACCAGCTCGTCCACGGTGAGCACCTCGACGCCGTCGCGCGGGCCCTCGACCCGCGGCTGGTCCGACCGCACGAACACGATCAGTGCCTGCACGGTCACGGGCACCCGCGTCGCTCGGCCCAGGATCTCCTGGGTGCGGCGCGCGGCGTTCCGGGCGGCGTCGGCGGTGACGTCCTGGACGGGCCGGAAGACGGACTCGATGGTGTAGACGCCGGAGGGCCCGATCACCAGCTGGTCGAGCTCCAGGGCTCCGCCGTGGTGCGCCGAACCCGGCCCGCGCAGGTGTCCCGAGCCCGACGAGGGAACCTGGATCGACTGGATGACGCGCCAGATCGGCCGCTGGGCCACGAGGTCCCAGAGCTCGCCGGCGACGGCCCGCACGCCGACGATGCGGCGGCTCAGCGCGCGGTGCTTCGGGTCGTACTGCCCGCGCAGCCGCCCCCGCACCAGCGAACCGAGGTGCTGCCGCCGGTACGCCCGCCGGCGGGCGATCAGGTGTTTCGCCGGCCGGTTGTTGGTCAGGTCGTCTCCCCGGGCCAGGCGGCCGGTGCGGAGGTTCGGCAGTGCGTCGGAGACGGTGACGGGGACGCTCGGGGAGTCAGTGCCCATGACCGGACGGTACGTCCGAGATGGCGGGTCCGCGCGTTCTGCGGGTGAAGTGCCGGTCGGTTCCGCCCGCGCCGGGCCTGCCCACACCGCGCGGGGCCCGCCGACACCGGGCCCGAGCTGGCGGCGCCCGAGCGGGCGGCGGCCGCGCCGGCGGGGGGGGGGGGGGGGGGGCCCCCGGGGCCCGGGCGCCCCGGGGGGGGGAGGGAGGA
>NZ_JBEZZF010000055.1:0-40314 GCF_040639055.1 Promicromonospora sp. NPDC023987
TGGGTACGCCTGCGGGGGCAGAGCGCCGCGAACTCCGTGGTCGGCATCCTGCAGCACGAGAAGCTCGGAGAGCACGGGCGCATCGAGAGCGACCACCGGGACAGCGGGAGTATCAGAAGCCGCTGTAGTTCGGCGACTCGACGGTCATCTGCACGTCGTGCGGGTGGCTCTCCTTGAGCGACGCCGACGTGATGCGGATGAACTTGCCGTTGGCCTGCAGCTCCGGGACGGTCCGCGCACCGGTGTAGAACATGGTCTGGTGCAGGCCGCCGATGAGCTGGTGGGCCACGGTGGACAGCGGACCCTTGTAGGCCACCTGGCCCTCGATGCCCTCTGGCACGATCTTGTCGTCGCTCGTGACCTCGGCCTGGAAGTAGCGGTCCTTGGAGTAGGACTTCTTGCCACGCGAGGACATGGCGCCCATCGAGCCCATGCCGCGGTACGTCTTGAACTGCTTGCCGTTGACGAGCACCAGGTCGCCCGGCGTCTCCTCGCAGCCCGCGAACAGCGAGCCCAGCATCACGCTGTCGGCGCCGGCCACGATGGCCTTGCCGATCTCGCCCGAGTGCTTGAGACCGCCATCGGCGATGACGGGCACGCCGGCGGGCTTGCAGGCCAGCGACGCCTCGTAGACGGCGGTGATCTGCGGCACGCCGACGCCGGTCACGACGCGCGTGGTGCAGATCGAGCCCGGCCCGACGCCGACCTTCACGGCGTCGGCGCCCGCGTCGACGAACGCCTGGGCGCCCTGGCGGGTGGCGACGTTGCCGCCGATCACCTGGACGTCCCTGGTCGCCGGGTCGGACTTGAGGCGCTTGACCATGTCGATCAGCATGCGGACGTTGCCGTGCGCGGTGTCGGCGACGAGGACGTCCACGCCGGCCTCGATCAGGTCGGTCGCACGCTGCCACGCGTCACCGAAGTAGCCGATCGCCGCGCCGACCATCAGACGGCCCTGGCTGTCCTTCGACGAGTCGGGGAACTGCTCGGACTTCACGAAGTCCTTGACGGTGATCAGCCCGGTGATGCGGCCGTCGGGGTCGATCAGCGGGAGGCGCTCCAGCTTGTGCTTGCGCAGCAGCAGCGTCGCGTCGTCCCGCGAGATCGTCGACGGGCCGGTGATCAGCGGCTGCGGCGTCATGACCTCGTCCACCTTGGTGGTGGCCCACTCGGCGACCGGCGTGAAGCGCAGGTCGCGGTTGGTGACCATGCCGATGAGCTTGTTCTCGAGGTCGACCACCGGGAACCCGGAGATCCGGAACTGGCCCGCGAGGGTGTCTAGCTCCTCGAGCGTGGCGTCCGGACCGATCGTGACCGGATTCGTGATGATGCCGGTCTGCGTTCGCTTCACCAGGTCGACCTGGTAGGCCTGATCCTCGATGGAGAGGTTGCGGTGCAGCACACCGAGGCCACCCTGGCGAGCCATGGCGATGGCCATCGCCGACTCGGTGACCGTGTCCATCGCCGCGGACAGCAGCGGGATCTTGAGCGAGATCTCGCGCGTCAGGCGAGACGTCGTGTCGATGTCCGACGGCGCCAGGTCGGAGTAACCCGGCTGCAGCAGGACGTCGTCATAGGTGAGCCCGAGAAACCCGAACGGGTCGGCCGGCGAGGTCTGGTCCGTCATGCAGCAAGTCTACGACCCGAGCGGCCACAGATCCTGGCCAGGCGAACCGACCCGCCCGAGGCGTGCGTCACCTCGCCTTGATGACCGCTAGGACCTCGTGCAGGAGCCCGGTGAACGACCGGACGCGCTGCACCGTAGGCCCGAACGGCAGGTCCGTCGCCGCGGCGTCCGCCCGTAGCCCGACGAAGATCGGCAGCTCCGGATAGCTCTCGTTCACCGCGTGCACGACGTCGAGGTCGGGCTTGGTCTGCGTGGTGGCGAGCACGACCGCCGTCGGGCGGACCATGGTCACCAGCTCGACCGAGCGGTGGGTGCTCGCGGGGCCGGTGACGATCCGCGCCATCGAGCCCTGCGCGGCGAGCGCCGCGGCGAGCGCGTGCGCCGAGAGCGGCACCACCTCGTCGGGAGCGGCGAAGACCAGGACGATCTTGCGCATCCGGCTCGGGTGGTTGGCCGGCGGGCCACCCGCCTCGACCATGGCGCGTTCGAACTCCTCGGTGTAGTGACGCAGCGCCCGCAACGCGGCGGTCGCGAGCACCACCTCGGGCATCTCGCCCGGGCCGGCGAGGACCGTGCGCTCCGACAGCCGCAGCCAGGCCGGCTCCACCAGGTCGGTCCACCACGTGGCCGGGTCGCCCTCCGGGCCCAGCACGAGCAGGTTGTCGCAGGCGGTCCTGCTGTAGGCGAGTGCCGCGTCGACCAGCGCCGAGACCCTGCCCGACGTGGGCGCGGCGGCCGAAGCCGCCCGGGGCCCGCCAGCCACCGGGGCGTCGCCGCCGGTCGCGCCACCCGGCAGCGCCCGCAGGCGCGCCCGGCCGCGCGGCTCTTCCGCCTGCTCGTCGCCCGACGCCGGACCCGCGGGACCCGTCGGACCGGTCTCGCCGGCCCCCGCGTCCGTGTCCGCCGTCTCGTCACCGGGCGCCGTCTGCGCCTCGACCGTGCCAAGGAAGGTCTCCGCGAACTCTGGCTCCGCGGACTCCGGGTCGCCCTCGACCTGCACGGTCGGCAGCGCCGGCGCGGTCTTGGTGGCCACCTCGAGCTCGGCCTCGCCTGCCTCGACCGCGGCCCGCGCGGCATCCACCGGCGCGACGCCCTCGAGCGTGAGCCGGCGCATCACGAGGAGCCGGGCGACGTCGTCCGGTGTGTAGCGGCGGTGCGACCCGGCCGTACGACCCGAGGGCCCGAGCCCGTACCGGCGGTCCCACGTACGCAGGGTCGCCGGCGCAACCCCGAGGCGTCTGGCAACTGCGGCGACGGCCAGTCCGGGGCTGGATGTACGTGACCCGCCCGAGCTCTGGGCAGGCCGCGAAGAAGTCATGGACTCGATTCTGCCGACCTGGACCTCTCCGCGCCACTGCGAAACCCGGCGTGCCGCCGATCTCGGTCGAATTTAGTCCAGACCGGAACAAACCCGGTCAGCCCTGGCGCGGTTCCGGCTGACCCGATTCTGCCCACGCGTGGAGAAACTGCCCCTTGAACAACTTCTGCACAACTTGTAGGTTGTTCGGCATGACGGAGATCTCGAGGCTTCCCGGTCCGGTAATGGAATTGTGGGAATGGCAGTACCAGGGTTCGTGCCGCGACGCGGACGACACTCTGTTCTTCCACCCCGAGGGCGAGCGCGGGTCGACGCGCCGCAGGCGCGCCGAGGCCGCCAAGGCGATCTGCCGCTCCTGCCCCGTGATGATGCAGTGCCGCGAGCAGTCGCTCCGCGTGCGCGAGCCGTACGGCGTGTGGGGCGGGCTCAGCGAGGACGAGCGCTCGGCCATCCTCGCCGGCAAGTCCGTCTCCGCCTGAACCACTTTCTTCGCGCGAAGCCGGTCGTCCTGCCCCGCCCGCGGCAGCGCCGCTGCGGCCAGCCTGCCGGGACGACCAGCTTTGCCGGGCACGGCGAGAGCCCCGCACCGTCCGGTGCGGGGCTCTCGTCTTCTACCTGGCGTGGGCTGGAGTCAGCTCACGACCACGGCGAGGATGTCGCGGGCCGAGAGCACCAGGTACTCCTCACCCGCGTACTTGACCTCGGTGCCGCCGTACTTGGAGTAGATCACCTTGTCACCGACAACGACGTCCAGCGGCACACGGTTGCCGTTGTCGTCGATGCGGCCCTGACCAACGGCCAGAACCTCGCCCTCCTGGGGCTTCTCCTTGGCGGTGTCCGGGATGACCAGGCCGGAAGCGGTCGTGGTCTCGGCTTCGAGAGCCTTGACGACGATCCGGTCCTCGAGCGGCTTGATGGGGACCGACACGTCGGACCTCCTCTTTCGTGAGCGGATCGAGAGATCAGCTGCGTGATGGACGTAAGTGGCTCGAACGTTCGACCGTCCGCCGTCGTCGCGGGTGCCGGCGGGCACGAACGTCTGGGTTCTCCCCCGCGGGCCCGTGAACGGGAGCCCGCAGCGGTGAACACCCCCAAATCTAGGTCGGCGCTAGCACTCGGTCAAGGCGAGTGCCAATCGGGTGGACCTGCTCACACCTCAGAGGGCCGACGCGCCGTCGCCACACCGAAAACTCGCCATCCCGACGAAAAGGTTGTGTCGGGTCGCTCGTCACCACCAGGCCAAACGTGGAAAGATCTTCCCATGGATGCGGCGATTCTGAGCAAATTGCTCAGCCCTGACGGCTGGGCCCTGCTTGGTGCCCTTCCCCCCTATGACGAGCGGCACGCGATGAAGACCGTGACGACGCTGCGCGCCAAGGGTGTAGCACCGGACCTCGCGGCCGCCGTGGTGACCCAGTCGAGGCTGCGTGCCAAGGCGCGGGCCAAGTTCGGCGACTTCGCGGACGGCATGCTCTTCACCGCGGACGGGCTGGAGCAGGCCACCCGGCTCCTCGTCGCCGCTCTGCACGCCCGGCGCTACCTCGACGCCGGCGTCACGATGCTCGCGGACCTCACCTGCGGCATCGGGGCCGACTCGCTCGCCTTCGCCGGAACCGGCCTCCGGGTCGTCGCGACCGACCTGGACGAGTGCACCGCCGCCATCGCGCAGTGGAACCTGCGCCACTTCCCCGAGGCGGACGTGCGGCATGCCGACGGGCTCTCCCTCGACCTGCGTGCCGAGGGCGTCGAGGGCGTCTACGCCGACCCGGCGCGGCGCGTGGGTGGTGGTTCGGGCGGGCGGAGCCGCCGGGTCTTCGACCCGCGCGCCTACGAGCCCCCGCTCGACTCCGTCTGGTCGCTGCGCGAGACGGTGGCCGCCGTCGGTATCAAGGTCGGCCCGGGCATCCCGCACGACGGCCTGCCCGACGACGCCGAGACCCAGTGGGTCTCCGTCAACGGCGACGTGGTCGAGGCCGGGATCTGGTTCGGGCCGCTCGCGCTCGACGGCCCCGGCCGCTCGGCGCTCGTGCTGCGCACGTTCACGGACGACGACGGGAAGGACCACACGCTCAGCCGCACGGTGCGGGGCTCCGACGTCGTGCCGGACGTCGGGGACGTCGGCCAGTATCTCTACGAACCCGACGGGGCGGTCATCCGCGCGGGCCTCGTCGGCCAGGCTGCCGCCGAGCTGGGCGGGCGTCTCGTCGACCCGACCATCGCGTACGTCACCACCGACAGCCCTGCCGAGCTACCCCCCGCGCGCCCCACCGAATCGGCCGGGGCACCGGCCCCCATCGCTACCGGCTACCGGGTGCTCGACACGATGCCGTTCGGCCTGAAGCGACTCAAGTCCTACCTGCGGACGCGGAACGTCGGACGGATCACGATCAAGAAGCGGGGCACCGCGGTAGTGCCTGAACAACTTCGCAAGCAGCTCGTGCTCACCGGGACCGAGGAGGCGACGATCGTGCTCACACGCGTAGCAGGCGACCAACGGATACTGCTCGTCGAACCACTGGGAACCATATGAGCTCGCCGGCCCGGCTCGGCTTCGGGGAGTCCCCCCGCTCCACTGTGGGCCTCGAGTGGGAGATCGGGCTGGTCGACTCCGACAGCGCCGACCTCTCCCAGGCCGGTCCAGCCGTGCTCGACGCCCTCGCGCGCGACGTCGGCGAGCCTCGGCCCACCTCGGCGGGCTACGCCCCGCACGTGACCGGCGAGTTCATGAAGAACACCATCGAGCTGGTCAGCGGCGTCTGCGGCACCGTCGCCGACGCGGGGACGGACCTGACCCGCATCCTCGAGCGCGTCCGGACGGTGACCGACCGGCTGGGCCTGGACATCATGGGCGGCGGGACGCACCCGTTCGCCCGGGCCGCGGACCAGCAGGTCGGCGACAAGGAGCGCTACAGGCGCATCATGGAGCGCACGGGGATCTGGGGCGCGCAGCTGATCATCTGGGGGCTGCACGTCCACGTCGGCATCGAGCACCGCGACAAGGCGCTCCCGCTGATGCGGGCGATGCTCACCTATTTCCCGCACCTGCAGGCGCTGTCCGCCGGTTCGCCGTACTGGGCGGGCGAGCCCACCGGATACGCGTCCAACCGGTCGCTGCTGTTCCAGCAGATCCCCAGCTCGGGGCTGCCGGTCCCGTTCGAGACCTGGCAGGAGCTCGAGGCGTACGCCGGCGACATGGTGCACGTCGGGGCGGTCGAGGCGTTCAACGAGCTCCACTGGGACGTGCGACCGTCACCGACGTTCGGCACGCTGGAGGTGCGGGTCTGCGACGGCCCGACCAACCTTTCGGAGGCCCTCACGCTGGCAGCGCTGGTGCACTGCCTGGTGGAGCACCTGTCCACGCAGCTGGACCAGGGCCGCGCCCTGCCGGTCCTGCCGCCCTGGTTCGTCCAGGAGAACAAGTTCCGCTCGGCGCGCTACGGTCTCGACGCCACGGTGATCCTCGACGCCGACGGCAACCAGGGACCGCTGGTCGACGCCATCGGCAAGCTGCTGGTCGAGCTGGAGCCCGTCGCGCACCGGCTCGGCTGCGTCGCGGAGCTGGCCGGCGTGCGGGACATCGTCCGTTCCGGGGCCTCCTACCGGCGCCAGCAGGCGGTCGCCGCCGCGCACGGCGGCGACCTGGTGCCGGTCGTGCGCTCGATGGTCGAGGAGATGCGGGCGGGCCGCCCGCTGCCCGTCTGAGGCGGCCCCGGTGGTCGAGTCAGACGACCTGTGCGACCTCGTCGAACCCGAGGCGCGGCGCACGGGGGCGGCTGGTGTCGGCGCCCTCTGCCACGCTGACGTTCACGACGAGGAGACCCTTCCAGCCGTTGTCGGCGAAGAACTCCGCGTCGATGCCGTCGTAGATCCCGTGCATCGGCCCGGCGGCCAGGCCGGCCGCGCGCAGGCCCACGATCAGGTAGCCGGCCTGCAGCAGGGCGTTCGTGCGTGCGGCGTCGGCCCGTGCCTCGTCGTCGGCCGCGAACATCTCGCGTGCGCCCGGCAGGTGCGGGATCAGGACGTCGAGGCGCTCGTGGAACTCGGGGTCGTAGGCGAGCACGAGGGTGACCGGCGCGTTCGCCACGCGCTCCTGGTTGCCCTCGGGCATGTTCGCGACCAGGCGCTGCCGCGCCTCCGGCGTGCGGACGACCAGCATGCGCAGCGGGCTGACGTTCATCGAGGTGGGACCCCACTTGATGAGGTCGTAGACGGCGGCGAGCTGCTCGTCGGTCACGTCGGGCTCTGCGTACGTCATCACGGTGCGCGCCGTCCGGAAGAGCCGGTCGGCGGTCACGTCGTCGATGGCGAGGCCTGTCGCCTCAAGCGTCTCAGTCATGCCCGCGTCAACACGGTTGCCCCTGGCGATAGTTCCGAATTCAACTATGAGCCACGACACACGGCCGGACGGCACACCACTGCGCGGCCGCGACCAATTAGGCTGGAGCACATGGCAGAACCCCTGGTCCTCGGCATCGAGACCTCCTGCGACGAGACCGGTGTCGCTCTGGTCCGCGGTAACGAGCTGCTGGTCGACGCGGTCGCCAGCTCGATGGAAGAGCACGCCCGCTACGGCGGCATCATTCCCGAGGTCGCCAGCCGGGCCCACCTCGAGGCGATGATCCCGACCATCCAGAAGGCGATCGGCGAGGCCGACGTCGACCTGTCCGAGGTCGACGCGGTGGCCGTCACCGCTGGTCCCGGCCTCGTTGGCCCGCTCACCATCGGGGCGTCCGCCGCGAAGGCCCTGTCGATCGGCCTGAACAAGCCGCTGTACGGCGTGAACCACGTGATCGGCCATGCGTGCGTGGACCAGCTCGTGGACGGCCCCCTGCCGGAACGTGCGATGGCGCTCGTGGTGAGCGGTGGCCACAGCTCCCTCCTGATGGTGGACGACATCGCCACCGACGTCACGGAGCTCGGCTCCACGCTGGACGACGCCGCCGGCGAGGCCTTCGACAAGGTCGGCCGCCTGCTCGGGCTCCCCTACCCCGGCGGACCGCACATCGACCGGCTCGCGCGCGAGGGCGACCCGACGGCGATCCGCTTCCCGCGCGGCCTCACCGCCGCGAAGGACCAGGCCAAGCATGCGTACGACTTCTCGTTCTCCGGCCTCAAGACGGCGGTCGCCCGCTGGGTCGAGGCCCGGACCGACGCCGGGCAGCCCATCCCGGTGCACGACGTCGCCGCGTCGTTCGCCGAGGCGGTCGCCGACGTGCTCACCGCGAAGACGATCGCCGCGTGCCACAAGCACGACGTCGACACGCTGGTGGTCGGCGGCGGGTTCTCGGCCAACAGCCAGCTGCGCGAGATGGCGGCCAAGCGGTGCGCCGAGGCCGGGATCGACCTGCGCATCCCGCCGATCCGGTACTGCACCGACAACGGCGCGATGATCGCTGCGCTGGGCTCCGCCGTCGTGCGCGCCGGGGTCGCCCCCAGCAACCTGGACATCCCGGTGGACTCGTCGATGCCGCTGACCACCATCACGGTCTGACGACGTTCCCGCGGAGCGGCCCCTGGGCTCTACGCTGCCTCCCGTGCCTGTCAGAACGCTGGAGAAGCTCGAGCCGGCCCCCGTCATCGAAACAGCCCGCCGCCTGCGCGACCGGGTCGGCGCCCGGTTCCCCGGCCGCGGCATCCAGCGGGTGGCGCAGGAGCTCGCGTCCCTGACGGAGCAGGTGGCGGACACCTCGGCGGACACGCGGCGGCGCAGCCGTCTCGTCCGGGCCGGGTCAAGGGGCCTGATCGCCGTCGTGGTGCTGGTCGCGCTGGTGGCGTTCGGGTTCGCCGTCGAGGCGGCGTTCACCGAGGCACCGGACAACGGGCTGGACTGGCTCCCGCTCATCGAGAGCGCCGTCAACGACCTGGTCTTCGTCGCGATAGCGGTCGTGGTGCTGCACTCCGTACCCGAGCGCGTCCAGCGCACCGATCTGCTGGCCAAGCTCCACCGCCTGCGGTCGCTGGCCCACATCATCGACATGCACCAGCTCACCAAGGAGCCGGAGAGCCTGCGGGACGCGTTCGAGGACGCCGACGGCGACCTGACGCCCGAGCAGGTCGAGTACTACCTGGAGTACTGCACCGAGCTGCTGTCGCTCGTGGCCAAGGCAGCGGCGCTGTGCGCGGAGGAGTCGCAGGATGACGTCGTGCTGAACACCGTGTCGACCATCGAGACGCTCACCATGGGCATGTCCCGCAAGGTCTGGCAGAAGATCACCGTGCTCAGCGAGCAGCGCACCACGCCCTGAGACCCCGGGCACGGCCGCCGGTCGGGCTCACGCCCCGGTCGCGACCTCGCGAGCCGGGTCGTTCGACCACTGCGACCACGAGCCCGGGTACAGGGCGGCGTCCACACCCGCCACGGCGAGCGCGGCCACCTCGTGCGACGCCGTGACTCCCGAACCGCAGTACACGCCGGTCGAGCGGACCTGTCCCGAGCCGGTCGAACCGGTCGGCACCCCCAGCTCACCGAAGCGCCGCCTCAGGTCAGCGGTCGACAGGAACCGACCGTCCGCGCCCAGGTTCTCGGTGGTCGGCGCGCTCGCCGCCCCGGGGATGTGCCCGGCCTGCGGGTCGACGGGCTCCACCTCGCCGCGGTAGCGCTCGGCGGCCCGCGCGTCGAGGAGCACCCCGTCGCCGTCGGCCAGGGCGGCCGCCTCGTCGGCGTCGAGCACGGGCATACCGCCCGGCTGCGCGACGACGTCGCCCGGCTCGGGCGTCACGTCACCCGGTTCGAGGACGAGCCCTTCGGCGGACCAGGCGGCGAGGCCGCCGTCGAGGATGCGCACGGCCCGCACACCGAAGTACCGCAGCAGCCACCAGGCACGGGCCGCTGAGGTGCCGCCGACGGAGTCGTAGACCACGACGTGCGAGTCCGCCGAGACGCCCCAACGGCGTGCGGCCTGCTGGAACGCCGACGTCGACGGCAGCGGGTGTCGCCCGGCGGCCGGCGACGCGTGCGCGGCGAGCTCGGTCTCGAGGTCCACGTACACCGCGCCCGGGACATGGCCGGCGCGGTACTGGTCGCGACCGTCGGTCATGCCGAGCGCCCAGCGGACGTCGAGCACGACGGGGCGCCCCTCGACCGGGTCGGCTCCCCCACCGACCTGCAGGTCCGCCGCCAGCGTCGTCGCGTCGACCAGTACTCGTTCCCTCATCGTGTGGCACCTCTCATCGTTGGCTGCTGACCCGGTTCCAGGCGGCGTTGCGCCCGGTGCCGTCGACGTTCACGACGCCCTCTGCACGCAGCGTGTCCAGCGCGTTCCTGATCGTCGCGTCGCTCACTCCCGGAAGTGCGGCCCTGATGTCCGCCATCTTGAACGACGCCGGAGCGTGGTCCCGAACATACAGCTGGACGCGTTCCTTCTTGCTCCCGGCTGCACGCGCCGTCTCCGTTGCACGCTGGAACTCGTCGTATGTGCCGCGCACGACGTGCACGAAATACCGGAGCCAGGGCCACGGATCATGGCCACCGTCATGCCACGCCGTTGTCGATCCCTGGAGTGCGTCGTAGTACCTGTCGGACGTCGCGGCGATCGACGACTCCAGCGACACGTACCGCGTCACCTCGTAACCGCTGTCCTCCAGCAGTGCGTTCGTGAGCGCGCGCGTGATCCGGCCGTTGCCATCGAGGAACGGATGGATGGTCAGCAGGTCCAGCGCGAAAAGTCCCACGAGGAGGACAGACCAATGAGATCATCAAGATCTACGAACGAACGCATAAAACCTCCTAGACAACCTGGTAAACATACTAATCTGAGTGCCAGATTAGTATGTTTATCAGGTTGGAGTAGGACGTTTCGGCAACGCTACGCCGCGTCCCCCGCCTCGTCGTCGGGCGTGTCCGGGGTGTCTACCGGAGCGTCCGCCACGGCGACCGCCGCGGCGGACAGGTCGAGGCGCATCGTGAACGCGTCCATGTCCTCCGGCTGGTAGTAGCGCTTGCGCACGCCGAGGACCTCGAACCCGAACTGCCGGTACATCTCGATCGCCGCGGCATTGTCGACCCGCACCTCCAGCAGCACCGCCCCTGCCTTGACCTTGCGCGACCGCTCGACCAGCGCGGTCATGAGCTGCCTGCCGACGCCGTGCCGCTGGGCGGCCGGGTCGACGCCGATGGTCATCACCTGCGTGACGTCGCCGTCGAACCACAGGCCCGCATACCCGACGACGGGCTGCTCACCCGCACGGTCGAGTCGCTCCGGCTCCGCGACGACGTACCAGCGGCCGAGCCCCGCGAGCTCGTCGGCGAGCATCCCGTAGGTCCAGGCGCCGCGGCCGAACAACTGGCGCTCCAGCTCCAGGACGCGGTCGAAGTCCGAGCTGCGCAGCGGACGGAGCCGCACCTCGGTGATCATGCGACGCCCCCGGAGGTCGAGGAGGTCGAGGCCCGCGCCGGTTCGTGCACGTCCGGGCGCCGCAGGTACAGGGGCTCGGAGGGCTGCTCCTCGCCGGCGTCGCGGCGCACGAGCGCCAACCGGGCCAGCACCGTCGCGTCGGGCACGAGCGGTGCGTCGTCGGCGACGGGCAGGAACTCCGGGTAGAGCATCGCCCCCTCGCCGACCACGACGGGAAGCTGCCCGTCCTCGGTCTCCGGCAGGGCGAGCTGCGCCTGTGCGACGAACCCGGCCCGGTCGACGTCGGGCCCCGCGATCCGCTCGGCGACCGGGAAACCGTGCGGGCCCTCGAGCGCGACCACGCGGTAGCGCGCCCAGTAGACCTCCTTGCGGCGCGCGTCGGAGGTCGCGAGGATCTCCGTGCCCGGCCGCAGCCCGAGGTCGCTGACGGCCTGCACGGCCAGGGCATCGAGGCTGGGCACCCCCAGCACGGGGATGCCGAGCGTGAGCGCGAGCGTGCGCGCGGTGACCAGGCCGACGCGCAGGCCGGTGAACGGGGCAGGCCCCGTACCGGCGACGACGGCGGTCAGGTCGCCGGGCGCGATCCCCGCCTCGGCGAGGACCTCCTCGATCAGAGGCGCGAGCGACTCGGCGTGCCGCCGGCGCTCGTCGGAGGTGCGGGACGCGAGGCGCGCACCGTCATCGGAGACGAGCGAGACGGCGACGGCTGCTGAGGTATCGAGAGCAAGAACGGCCACACGACCAGGGTATTACGCCGGCCGCCGACCGCCGTCGGGTCAGCGGCAGATCCTTGCGCGGCCGCGCCTCAGCTCAGCAGCCCGCCGAGGTCGACACCGGCCCAGCGCTGACCGACGGCGCGGATCGTCGCCTTGCGGGTCCCCGCCTCCGGGTCCTCCTCCGCGGCCACGCCGGGGTCGAACGACGGCGCGCCGCGCGGGCGCTCCAGGTCGATCTCCAGCCGGTCGTCAGCGAGCGCCTCGGCCAGGCCGCGTCCCCACTCCACGACCGTCACGGAGTCCTCGAGGGACGAGTCGAGGTCGAGCGCGTCGAGCTCGCTCAGCCCGCCGAGCCGGTAGGCGTCGACGTGCACCAGGCCGGGGCCGTGCGTCCCGTCGGCGCGTGGCAGCGCCGGGTGCTCGCGCGCCACGATGAACGTGGGCGAGGCGACCTGGCCGCGTACGTCGAGCGCCGAGCCGATCCCCTGGGTCAGGGTCGTCTTTCCGGCGCCGAGGTCGCCCGTGAGGATGACCAGGTCCCCGGCGCGCAGCTCCTCGGCGAGAGCGGCGCCCAGTGCGCGCGTCGTCTCGGCGTCGGGCAGCTCGAGCGTCACTCCCTCCGACATCGCGATGTCGCCCTGTCCTCCTGCTGCCCCGCTCACGCGGTCTCCCTTCCTGCCGTGCCCACGTACACGCGCGGCACGCGTGCCGCGAGGCGGGTCACGATCTCGTAGCTGATGGTGCCTGCGGCCTGTGCCCAGTCCTCCGCGTTGGGTGCGCCGGCGTGGGCCAGCCCGTCCGACGCCCCGAACAGCGTGACCACGTCACCGGCCTGCTCCGGAGCGTACGGGCCGAGGTCGAGCATCACCTGGTCCATGCACACCCGGCCGGCTATGCGCAGCACGCGGGCGGCACCGAGGCCTGCGCCGGGTGCCGCGACGTCGTCGATGCCGCCGCCCACCAGGACGGGGCCGCCGGGGCCGAGCGAGCCGCCCGACGCGTGTCGCGGGATCCCGTCCCCGTACCCGAGCGGGATCACGCCGAGCACGGTGTCCTGCGTCGTCGTGTAGAAGTGGCCGTACGAGACGCCGCGGCCAGCCGGCACCCGTTTGACGGTGGCGAGCCGTGCTTCGAGCGTCATCGCGGGGCGCAGCCCGTAGTCGCCGGGGGCGCCCAGGTGCGGGACCGGTGAGAGCCCGTAGACGGCGATCCCCGGGCGCACCAGGTCGTAGTGGGCGGCCGGGTTGGTGAGGGTCGCCGCGGAGTTGGCGATGTGCCGCACCTCGAGGGGCAGTCCTGCCGCCTCGACGGTGCGGATCGCTTCCTCGAAGGCGTGGGTCTGCATCTTCACGGACGGGTCGTCGGGCTCGTCGGCGAGGGCGAAGTGCGACATGAGCCCGACGACGGCGAGAGCCCCGTCCGACTGCAGCGCCGCGGCCCGGTCGAGGACCGCCGGCAGGTCCTCCGGGGTGATCCCGTTGCGGCCCAGGCCGGTGTCGACCTTGAGGTGCACGCGGGCGGCCCGGCCGGCCGCGCGGGCGCCGTCGGCCACCTCGTCCAGGGCCCACGGGGCGGCGACCGCGATGTCGACGTCCTCCCGGACCAGCTCGGCGAACGGTGCGCCGGGCGCGTAGAGCCAGGTCAGGACGCGAGGTTCGGGCCCGACGGCGGCGCGGACGGCCAGCGCCTCGGTGCCGTGCGCCGTGCCGAGCCAGGTGGCACCGCCCGCGAGCGCCGCCCGGGCCGCGGGTGCCAGCCCGTGCCCGTACGCGTCGGCCTTGACGACGGCCATGACCTGCGCGTTCGCGGCGGTCGCCCGCAGGGCGCGCACGTTGTCGCGGATCGCGTCCAGGTCGACGACCGCGCGGGCGGGATAGGCGGTGGTGCTCATCGCACCGATTCTTGCACCTGTCCGATCCCGGTGGACGTGTCAGACGCTCAGGTCACCGGAGTGATCTGCGGGTCTGAGCCGTGCGGGGGTACCTGGCCGGGCCATTCGCTCAGGTCTCTCCGTGACTCGAAGCGGCGCGGCCGCCCGGACAGCGGGTCGGTGAGCTCCAGGGACCGGGACAGGAGCTGCAGCGGGCGGTCGAAGTCGTCGGGGTCGCTGTCGCGGAGCTCCGGCCAGAACGGGTCGTGCAGGATCGGCAGCCCGAGCGCCGCCATGTGCAGCCTGAGCTGGTGGGTCTTGCCGGTGTGGGGTTCCAGCCGGTAGAGGCCCAGGCCGCGCGCTTCGTCGGCCGCCGCGAGGGTGATCAGCGACTCGGCGTTCGGCTCGCCGGGGACCTCCTCGGCGCGGGTGACGCCGCGCCGCTTCACGATGCGGCTGCGGAGCGTGACGGGCGCTCCCTTGGCAACCCGGGCGGCATCGGGCACAGCGTCGTCCGACGGCACGAGCGGCGCCACCGCCTCGTAGACCTTGCGCACCGCGCGGCGCGCGAAGGCCTCCTGGTACGGGCCGCGCACCTCCGGCCGCACGGTGAGGACGAGCACACCGGCCGTACCGCGGTCGAGCCGGTGCGCCGGGGAGAGCTCGGGCAGGTCGAGGGCGATCCGGAGGCGGACCAGGGCGGTCTGCCGAACCCAGCGCCCGCGGGGCATCGTCGCGAGGAAGTGCGGCTTGTCCACGACCAGCAGGTTCTCGTCGCGGTGGAGCACCTCTGGCTCGAACGGGATCGCGTCCTCGTGGGTGGGCGGGTCGCGGTAGAGGTAGAGGAACCCGCGCGGCTCGTACGGCGTCGTCGGAGTGAGGGGCTCGCCGTGGCCCGTGACGATCTCGCCGAGGGCGAGCTTCTCGAGCAGGCGTGCCTCGTCGTCGCGGAAGCGGTCCAGGAGGTAGTCGAGCGCGTACGGGAACCGGGCGATCACGTCGGGGTCGTGCGGGAGCACGAGCCGGGTCGGGTTGAGCCCGTCCCGCACGGGCAGTGGCGGTCGGTGCTTGGCGGGGCCGGGCGTACGCACGTCGTCAACCTAACCCGACGGGCGCGCTGCCGGACCACGGGAGGGTTCCACTGGCCGGGTCAGGGGTGGAGGATGGGCGGGTGACCCTCTACGACATTCCCTTCCACACGATGGACGGCACCGAGATCTCGCTGGCCGAGCACAAGGACGACGTCGTGCTCGTGGTGAACGTGGCCTCGCGGTGCGGCCTGGCACCGCAGTACGAGACCCTGGAGAAGCTGCAGAAGAAGTACCAGGACCGGGGCTTCACGGTGCTGGGCTTTCCCAGCAACCAGTTCCTGCAGGAGCTGGGCTCGAACGAGAAGATCGCCGAGTTCTGCTCCATGACGTACGGCGTGACGTTCCCCGTGCTCGACAAGATCAGGCTGAACGGCCGGCACGCTCACCCGCTCTACGAAGAGCTCAAGAAGACGGAGGACGCGGGAGGCCACTCGGGCAAGATCCGCTGGAACTTCGAGAAGTTCCTGGTTCTGCCCGGCGGTGACGTGCGCAGGTACTCACCGAAGACCTTGCCGGACGACCCGGCGATCGTCGGCGAGATCGAGGCGCACCTCCCGCGCTGAGGTGCGGCCGCCTGAGGTGCGACCGCCTGGGGAGCGGCCGGCACCTCAGCCGTCGCCGGCCGCGAGCGTGAGCCGCATCGCGACCGGCACCACGTCCGAGGCGTCCCCGAGCCAGCCGACCCAGACCCTGGTCAGGCCCAGCTCCCTGCCGGGATCGGGCTCCTCGGCGACGAGCTTGTGCTTGCCCACGAGCGGCAGGGCCGTGTACTCGCTGACGGTCAGGATGTCGATGACCAGCACGTCCACCCGGTCGAGGCCGAACGCGAGCCAGTCCTGACTCACTCGCAGCGAGAGCGTGTCGAGGGTGGAGAGACGGGACATCACTGCACTGAATGCTGTATCTGTCATGCAGCCTTGACGCTCGAACCGCACAGAGGTCACAGCACTTCGCGGAAATGTTGCGCACCAGTTTTCGCCCGTCCGGGTCCAGGCGTGACATATCGCAGTGGTGGTGCCCGCCGCAGGTGTCGGCCCTACGCTGGACGGCATGGACCAGCAACGATTTCGGCAGGCCACGCCCGAGGACGCGCAGAGGCTCCTCGACGTCGAGCGCGCCGCCGGAGTCGCGGCCCTCGGCCATATCTTCCCGCCGGGCATGTACCCGTTCCCGTCCGACGAGGTCCGGGCCAAGTGGGAGGCCGCGCTCACGGAGCCGGGCGTCCGGGTGCTCGTGCTGGACGACGAGGACGGCGACACCTCGCGCCTCGCCTGCTTCGTCGCCCACGACGAGCGGCTGCTGCGGCATCTGGCCGTGCACCCGTCCCGGTGGGGAGCCGGCCTCGCACGCGCGGCGATGGACGCGGCCGTCGCCGAGATGGACGACCCGCGGCTGTGGTGCCTCTCCGACAACGACCAGGCCATCGGCTTCTACGAGCACCTGGGCTGGCGCCGCACGGGTCGCACCCAGGCGTCGGACTACCCGCCGTTCCCGGACGTGGTCGAGATGGCCCTCCCCCGGGACTGAGCCCGAGGCGAGACCACGGGGCTCAGGCCTGCCTACGGAGCCTTGGCTACAGGTCGACCAGGCCCGCCCGGTACCCGAGCACCACGGCCTGGGTCCGGTCTCTGGCCTGCAGCTTCGCGAGGACGGACGCCACGTGGGTGCGCACCGTCTCGACCCCGACCACGAGCGCCGTCGCGATCTCCGCGTTGGTCATCCCCTGCGCCACCAGGCCCAGCACCTCCCGCTCGCGCGGCGTCAGCGCGGGCGCCCCGGTCGTCGCGCGCGGACGCGACCGGATCAGGTCGCGCAGCGCCTCCGGGTACAGCAGGCTCTGCCCGACGGCGACCGTCCGGACCGCCTGCACCATCTCGTCGGCTCCCGCCCGCTTGAGGAGGAACCCGGATGCCCCGACCGTCAGCGCGTCGAGGACATAGCCGTCGTGCTCGAACGTCGTCACCACGAGCACGCGCGGCGGGTCCGGCAGGCGCAGCACGAGCTCGGTCGCGCGCAGGCCGTCCACACCGGGCATCCGCACGTCCATGCAGACGACGTCCGGCCGCAGCGAGCGCGCCAGCTCGACCGCCTGGGCGCCGTCGCCGGCCTCGCCGACGACCTGCAGGTCGGGCTCGGCGTCCAGGATGAGGCGCAGGCCGCTGCGGACGAGCGGCTCGTCGTCGGCGACGAGCACCCGGACCGGGGTGTCAGGCATCTGGGTCCTTCCGGTTGGTCGTGCGGTCGGTCGCGCGGTCGGTCGCGCCATGGACGCGGTCGCCGGTTCGCTCGGCTGTCCGCAGGGGCGCGCAGGGCAGCGTCGCACGAAGTATCCAGCTGTCGCCGTCGCGACCCGCCTCAGCGGTCCCGCCGAAGAGTGCCACCCGTTCCCGGATGCCGGACAGCCCGCGTCCTCCGGACGGACGCCGGCCGGGGCGGGACCCGGCGCGCACCGGGTTCACGACCTCGATCCGCACCCCGTCGTCGTCGTGACCCACGGTGAGCCCGACCGGCCCGGGGGCGCCGTGCCGGTGGGCGTTGGTGAGCGCCTCGGTGACGATACGCTGCACGGTCCGGCCGAGGAGAGCCGGCAGGCCCTCCGGTAGGTCGATGCGGGCAGCCAGGTCCAGGCCGGCGCGGCGGTGGGCGGAGACGACGTCGCCGAGGGCGGGTGCCAGGGCCACGGGCGCCTCGTCGTCGGCGTCGTCCCGGAGGACCGCCAGGAGCTGGTCGAGCTCCGTGAGGGCGGACCGCGCCGTGTCCTCGATGGCGGCGAGGGCTTCGGCGGCCGCCTCCGGGTTGGCCGCGACGACCCTCCTGCCGGCCGCCGCCTGCACGCTGACGACGGTGAGCGCGTGGCCGATCCCGTCGTGCAGCTCGCGCGCGAGGCGAGTGTGCTCCGCCTCTCGGCGGGCTCGGGCGAGGGCGGTCTCCATCCGGTCGTGCGGCGTCGGCCCGAGCACCCGGCCGGCGAGGGCCGACGCGGCTGCCCCGAGCGGCCAGGTCGCCACGAGGGCCAGCAGGGCGAAGGCGGCGCACGCGATCAGCCGCAGGGCGAGCGACACCGGGCCGTCCGGCAGCGGTAGCCCGGTGTAGAACGAGTCGCCGGACCGCAGCGATTCGCCGGCGAGCGCCTCGACGCCGATGAGCACCGCCATCGGGATGCCCGCGAACAGGCCGGCCGCCACGAGCAGGCCCGAGGCAAGGTGCCCCGCTACCCATACGGCCGTCCGGATCCGGTGTGCCGGCCGCGGGTCGGCCGGCACCACGAGCTCGTCGTCCACGTCGAGCAGCGCACGGGCCGCCGTGACCTCCAGCTCCCGCGCGCCCGGCACCAGCCCGAGGCCGATGGCGGCCGCGAAGGTCGCGACCGCCAACGCCCAGCTGGGCACCATTCCCGCCGAGATGTTCAGCAGGCTGTAGACGAGCAGTACCAGGGCCAGCCCGATCGCCGCGCCCAGCATGTGCCAGGCGAACCGCCGGGCGAGGTACCGCATCAGATACCGCTTCGTCGCCTGCATGCCGTCATCCTCTCCGGTCATAGGGTTCGCCTGCCAGGTCACACGGCCGGTCACACGGCCGGTCACACGGCCGGTCACACGGCCGGGAGCCGGTTCAGCGACCGCTCGTCGGCGCCGAGTGCGGCCGCTCGCTCGGTCTGGCGGCGGTGGGCGACGTAGCCCCAGACGGCGAGCGCCAGGGCGGGACCCCAGTACCAGCAGGGGAAGGCGATGGCGCCGAGGATCTGGTCGCCGACGCTCTGCCCGCGACCCAGGAGGAACATGGGGATGACTGAGAAGATGAGGGTCACGGCGATCAGTCCGCCGGGCACGGCGGCAGCCGTGATCGGCACGCGGCGTCCAGCCAGGCCAGGCATCCACCGGGGGAACACCTCGCCCCACGGCCGGATCAGGCCGAGGGTGAGGAAGACGCCGAGCCAGGCACCGCTGGACAGCGCCAGCCCCCAGATCCGCGTGGACATGTCCATGTCGAATCCGAGCTGGGGCCACGGCGTGAGCCACGTGAGCCGGATCAGCGCGTAGGGGAGGGGCCCGGTGGCGGCCACGATCGTGATGGCGCGGCGGTGCCTGACCACCCAGGCGGTGGCGCGGTCCATGGCCGACATACCGGACAGGGCCTGCGCGCCGACCGTGGCCCACAGCGTGCCGAGCGTCAGGATGAGCAGCGTGACGAGAATGGCCGCGCCCTGGCTCGCGAAGCCTGCGACGAGCCCGGTGATGGTGCCGGTGATGGCGTCGCGTCCCACGATGACGCCGACCACGATGGCCACCAGGCCGGGAATCCCGACCGTCCAGCGGGCCACCCGGTACCGCCGCACCACCTGGACGAGCATGACCACCACGGCGACCGGCATGAGCAGCGCGACGAGGTAGCCCATCGTGGAGAGCGGGCCGGTGCCCTGCAGCAGCACCCCGAACACGATGAGCTGCAGCACGCCGGCGCAGACGCGGCCGCGTGCGCCCAGGGCGCCAGCGAGGCCGGCGATCCCGGCCGCGACGCCGGCCAGCGCGGCGACGACGTGGACCGTGGTGGCGACGTCCGTCCCGGCGAGCCCTGCCAGGAGCGCCGCGACGGGCTCGGCGTACGGGTTGGGCCAGAGGCCGAGCATCCAGGCGAGGCCGAGCAGCGCGACTGCGCCGCTCGCGATGGTGGCGCCGAGGAGAGTGGCGCGAGCGATGCGTTCCATGACGGTTCCTTCCGGTCGGTCGTTCGGTATGCCCTCACACTCCCGCCCGGCGGGTGCTCGCCCCCTCCCCCGGCCGGGGGATATCGGCTGGTGACCGGGGGATCCGCGGAGATAGTTTCCTGTTCATGACGTTCGACGAGGCGATTGCCGAGGGGCTGGCCGTCCCCACCGACGGCTGGGACTTCTCCTGGTTCGCGGGCCGCGCCACCGAGGAGCGCCCCGGCTGGGGTTACGTGCGGCTCTGCGGAGAGCGGCTGGGCCAGGTCGACGCGGCGCTCGACGTCGACACCGGCGGAGGCGAGGTGCTCGCGGAGGCGCTCGGGCTGGCGGAGCGTGTGCCCGCCACGGTGCGGGCCACGGAGGGCTGGGCACCCAACTATGAGCTCGCCTCGGCCGCGCTCGCGCCGTTCGGCGGAGTGGTGACCCTGGTCGACGGCTCGACCGCCCGGCTCCCGTTCGCCGACCGCACGTTCGGCCTGGTCACGAGCCGCCACCCGGTCGCCTTCCCGTATGCCGAGGCAGCACGGGTGCTGGCGCCGGGCGGCACGCTGCTGGTACAGGAGGTCGGGGCGGGCTCCAACCGGGCCCTCTTCGAGTTCCTGATGGGCCCGCAGGCGAACCGCGACGCCGACTACCTGGACGAGGTCCGCACGCAGGTCGCCGCCGTCGGGCTCGACGTCGTGCGGCTCCGGGACGCGCTGACGCGGGTCGAGTTCTTCGACCTGGCAGCGGTGGTGCACTTCCTGCGCAAGGTCCTGTGGACAGTGCCCGACTTCTCGGTCGAGAAGTACGGCGACCGGCTGCGGGCGCTGGGGAACCACATCACGGAGCACGGCTCGTTCGTCTGCCACAGCCGCCGCACGCTGGTCGAGGCCCGGAAGGTCTGAGCAGCGGGAGTCCGTCTCAGGGCGTCTCGGCCGGCTTGCCGTTCACGTCCTCGCGGGCCGACGGCAGGTCGGCGCGCTGTGCCGTCAGGTCACGCGGCGTCAGGGTGAAGCCCTGCCAGTGCATCTCCATGGGGCTCTGGTCCTCGTCGCGGGCCACGTGGTGAAACCCCACGGCGACCCACGTGACGACGTCGGAGAGCTCCTCCTCGTCCTGTGCGAAGTCGAGGACGCCCGAACCGCAGGTGCCCTCCTTGTTCGCGGTGGCGAACAGCTGGCAGTCGTCCGCCTCGGTGAACGCGACGGTGTAGCCCGCCTGGTCGCCGCCGTCGTGGTGGTGGTCCTTCGTGAGCTCGAACGGCGTAGTCGCGCCGATCTCCACCTGGTAGGAGATCTCGTGCCCGTCCGCGTTGAGCACGTCGGGGTTCACCACGCGCCACCAGCGCCGGTCGGCCGCCTCCGCGGTGCTCTCCCGTGGGATCCGGGTGAGGCCGCCCTCGACGAGCGGTGACCGGGGGCCCCACTCACCGGTCGGTGCGGCGTCGTACTGCTCCACGACCTGGCCCCCCTGCCCACCGAGCGCCCAGTGCACCCGCCACACGGCGTTGTGCGAGTGGCTGGTGGCGTAGTCCGTGTCGCCTGGCCCGACCGGCCAGCCGTGGGCCGGGTCGTCCCCGTAGTCCTCGGGCGACAGGTCGCCGGTCGCGCCGAGGTCGGACCGGATGCTGCCGTCGCTGCCGAACGTGTACTGGCTGACGTACTCGTACCAGCCGACCTTCGAGATGGTCGCGAGCCGGAGCTCTGTGCGCCGCGCCACCTCGGTCCCGTCGCCGTCGCTGCTGCGGTAGGCGATCCCGCCGTCGACCACCTCCTGGCAGAGGACCGGGCGCCGCTCTCCGCCGCCGCCCGACGTACCGTCACCGATCGCCGGCACGTACGTCTCGATCCGCTCGCCCAGGCACTCGGTCTCGGTGAGGGACATCATCTGCTGGCCGCCGAAGCCCTGGGTCGTGATGTCCTCGGTGTTGCGCAGGCCGGTGTCGTAGGGCACCTCGAGCTGCCCGATGGACAGCTCGGCCAGCACCTGCACCGGGTCGTGCCCGGCAGGGGCGAAGTGCACGTCTCCGAGCACCAGCCCACGGTCGGGGTCGACCCGCCAGCACATGGTCCACGTGGAACCGCTGAGGAGCTCCTGCGTGATCGGCTCGTTCTCCGGGCACGTCAGGTCCACGGTGCCCGACGCCGTCGTCTCTTCTCCCCGTGGGACCGGTGCGGCGGGTATCGCGTGCTCCACCACCAGGATCGCGGCCACGACGAGTGCGACGATGGCCGCCGCCGCCACGATCGCCGGTATCACTCCACGTCTCGGCGACAGCTCGGGCACGGCTCCCCCTTCGATCTCGAACGCACTGCCCGGTACGGGCCCTTCCGTACAGCACCGGCCCGGTGCGACGACGTCGCACCGGGCCGGCCTTACTGCGTCAGACAGTTGCTCCCTGAGTCAACGACTCAGTTCGTCAGACGGAACGCTTGTCCGTCATCTTGCCCATCGCGGTGGCGAAGGCCTGGCTGATCTCGCGACGACGCTTGATCATGACCGCACCGGCGCCGAGGAGCAGCACCATGGCGGCGATGAGAGCCGTCACGTTCGCACCGGTCGCGGCGAGGTCGCCGTCACCGGCACCCGAGTCCTCGCCGTCGCCCGAGCCACCGGTCGAACCGGCCACGACAATGATCGGCGTCTGTGCGCCCGGGCTGCCGTCGTCCGGCTGAGCGTCGACGATGATGACGCCCGGCGGGGTCCCCTCGGGAACCGTGATCGGGGTCTCGAAGCCGCAGTCGTCGCCAACCGTCACGGTGACCGGGTCACCGATGTCGTTGCCCTGGGTGTCCTGGAGCTGAACGGTGACGGTGGCGCCGGCCGGGAAGCCGGTGCCGGTGACCATGACCTCGGCGCCTGCCTCGACCGCGGCCGGGTCAGCGACGATGCTCGGGTCCGTGCACTCGTCGCCCGGGGGGGTCGTGCCCGGCGGCAGGATCTCGAGCGGTGCCTCGGCACCGGGGGTGCCGTCCTCGGGCTCGGCCTCGACGACGTGGTCGCCGGGCTCTGCGTCCTCAGGAACCGTCAGGTCCGTGATGAAGCCACAGGCCTCGTCCGGGGTGACCGTGATCGGGTCGCCGACCGGGTTGCCCTCGGCGTCGCGCAGCTGCACGACGACCGGGACGCCGGCCGGGAAGCCCTGGCCCACGACGGAGACGGTGTCGCCCGGGTAGACAGCGCCCGGCTCGACGGTCAGGGTCGGGTCCATGGCGCAGATGTCGGAGCCTGCGACCACTGCCAGCGGGGCCTCAGCGGCCTGACCGGTGGTGTCGTCCGTACCCACGACCGGGTAGACGCCGAGCTCGGCGTCAGCCGGGACCGGGACCGGGACGCTGAACGAACCCTCCGAGTCGGTGTCGACCGGGATGGCGTCGCCCACGGGGTTGCCCTCGGGGTCGGTCAGCTGAACGGTCGCGGTCGAGTCAGGCGTGTAGCCCTCGCCCGTCGCGATGGTCGACTGGCCGGGAGCGACCGTGACGGGGTCGACCGTCAGCGACGGGTCGATCTCACCGGGGTTGCCGCCACCGTCGCCGTCGGGCGAGATGCGGACCGCGGCGTTGCCCAGGTTGATCCGGGCGATCTCGTCCGCCGGCAGCAGCGCGATGCTCAGCGCCGACAGGTCGAAGGACGTGACGACCTCAGCGGCCTCGGTAGAGGTCGGGGTGACCCCGGCCTCGGCGGTCTCGGTGACCTGGCGGTTGATCGTGATCGAGATGACCTCGGCCAGGACCTCGAAGACCGGCGAGAGCAGCTCACGGATCGGCTCCGTGATGGCGCCCGTCTTGAGGTCGTTGACCAGCAGCTCGAAGATCTCGTCGCCCTCATCGCTGATCACCAGCTCGTACACCGGAGCGAGAAGCTCGGAGATGGCCGGGCCCAGCGTGTTGATGGTGGTGATGAGGACCTCGGCGACCGGCGCCGCGAGACCAGTGCTGTTGTTCTCGGCCTCGGGGAAGTTGCCGTCCACGGCGGAGGTCAGCGGGATCGACCACGATACGTCGAGGCCGGTCTCGTCGGTGAAGGCCAGGTTGACCGTCACGGCGTCGAGGGAGTCCTCGATCGCACCGATGAGGACGTTGGTGACTTCCTCCATGAGCTCGTGCACGGTCTCCGCGATGAGCGGGTAGGTCGTGTCGTCGATGAGCTCGAAGTTCGGGGGCAGCTCGTTGAGGCCGCCCTCGCTACCGTCCGGGTTGTCGACGAGCTTGTCGAGGTGCACCTGGAGCTCACCGGTCGACAGGTCGATCGTGAGGAGCTGGTTCGCCGAGGTGATCGGCTCGCCCACGACGGACTCGAACAGCGTCTCCTGCATGTTGCTGTCGACGGTGACCGAGGGCGTCGGAACACCCGGGACCGCGTCGAACAGACCGGTCAGGGCGCTGTCGTCCAGGTTCTCGTTGACGAGGTCCTCGACGGCCGTGTCGACCGAGCCACCGATGTCGTGGATGGACGCGGCAGCGTCCTCGATGACCGGCGAGTGCAGGAACAGGTCCAGGTCGGCGACACGGTACTGGCCGAGGCCACCCACGCCGTCCTGGTCCAGGATCACGCCGTCCTCGGCGCGAACCTCAGCAGCGCCGGCACCGACCTCCAGCAGGAGCTGGTCGACGATCTCGTCCGTCAGGCTGTCGACGCCCAGCAGGCGCGCGACCGACAGGACGTCCACGGACGCCTTGCCGAAGTCCTCGGTCTTGCCGTCCAGGGTGACGCCGCCGTCCGCGCCGAGCAGGCCGGACACCGCGTGTGCGTCGACAGGGGACGACGCCTCGCTCTTGCTGGCCAGCGCACCGAGCTGACCGAAGTCCAGGATCTCGTCGAGGCGGACCTCGACGTCACCGAGCTTCACGACCTGCGAGCCGAGCAGCTCGACGTTGAGGTTGCCCTCGTTCGGACCGGGGTTCGACTCCGAGCCGGCATCCGAGTAGGCGGCTGCGAGCAGCGCCTCCTGGAAGAGCGTCGAGTCGAGGACGCTCGCTGCGGCCTCGGACGGCTCGTCCGGGTAGTTGTCCACTGCGACCGCGGGCAGTCCGGTGGCCGTGACCACGACTGCTGTTGCCGCGGCCGTCGCCAGGGTCCGGCGCCACGGGACGCTACCCCTCCGGCGTCGGGACGGTACTTGCGTTCGGTTCAAGAGAACTCACTCCTCCATATACACGCTTCAAGAAAAGCGTCCGGATCGGTACGTGATCACGTCCGGATCGGTTGGGGCGGGGCGTATGAGACACCGGTGCCCGGGCTTTAGCGAACAGTGCTTCCCAGGGACCTGCCAGGCAGAGCGGCAATCGTGCGTTGACGCAATCGAACGCAACGCACCCTGCGTTGGAGACGATCAGAGGCGCAACAAAGGCACCCAAGCGCACGATGATGGAAAGAAGTGAAGGTAGTCCGAAATGCCGGGTGAAAAGCGCCAGCATCTGCGGGTGAAAAACCTGCGTTCGAGTTGCGCGTCAGCCGCCGGCGAGCCAAGCGGGTGGGCGGGTCTCGGCGAGACGCACCAGGTCCCTCCGGTCCCGGATGCCGAGCGTCGCGTACGCCCGGCGCAGCCGGTTCACGACGGTCCGCTCCGACACGAACGTCGCCTGGGCGATCTGGGAGTTCGTCGCGCCGTGCACCGCGAGCCGGACCATCTCCCGCTCGTGCCCACCGAGCACCTCCCACTCGGGGCCGGTGCCACCGCTCGCGTCCGCCTCGGCGAGGAACACGTCGATGCCGCGCAGCCAGCCCGCCATCCCCGCGAGCCGTACGAGCGTCCGGGCCTCGTCGAGCATCGCCTCGCCCGTCGCGCGACCGCCACGGGTCACGGCGTACCGGCCGTACGCGACCAGCATGCGCGCACGCTGCCAGGGCGACATGGGAGCCGGCGGCGCGTGCAGCGCGGCCTCGAAGGCGGCCGACGGCGCGCCGTCGTCGGCGAGGAGCGCAGAGAGCCGGGAGTAGGCGGCCGCGACGTCCGGCGCCGACCGTTCCTCCGGCAGGAGCGGAGGATCGAGCAGCCGCTGGGCCCGTGGCCCCACCTTCCCGGGCGGCGACGACGCCAGCACGGCCTCCACGAGGTCGCCCCGGACCTGCACCCTGCCCCGGTACGGCCAGGCGCAGTGTTCGAGCGCGATGGTGAGCAGCGCGACGGCCCCTTCCGCCTGCCCGACGACGAGGTGCGCGGCACCCAGGTCGGCGGCGTACTCACCGAGCACCCGTGCGGACCAGCTACCGGCCTGGGCCGGCATGGTGCTCGCCGGAACGGTCCCGTCGACGACGGCGTCCGCAGCGGCACGCATGCCGCGGGCCGGGAGCCACCCGTCGACCGACGGGCGCAGCTCCGCCGCGTGCGCGAGGTGCGCACGGACGTCCGCGGCTCGCCCGTCGAACGCGGCCACCCGCGCGGCCGCGAGGTCACGCGCCACGATCTCCGCCACCGTCCGCCCCGGCGTCGCGCCGGAATGGTCGGCCAGCAGGCCCCGTGCGCTCACCACGTCCCCCAGCATCAGGAGGGCACGCACCTGGATGTCGACCCCCACCCAGTCCTGGCCGGGGGTCGGCCCGACCAGCCGCAGGTCCGCCCGGAGCCTGTCGGGATCGGCCAGGTCGCCGGTGTCCTCGAGACGCAGCAGCGTCTCGGCGACCCGTGCGCCGGCGGCACGGGCGGCCTCGCCGGCGCCCGCCGGATCACGCCACCACAGGTGGTTGGTCCATTCCGCCCCCACGCCGTCCGGCACCAGCGGGCCACCGCCGTGGTCTCGCCAGGTGCGCCCGGCCAGCAGGGACACCCCGACGGCGCGTGCGGCCAGGCGGGGGTCGGGCGCAGCCGCCACCGCGGCCCACGCGCGCGCCGGCAGCTCGTCCAGGTGCAACCCGTCGAGGACGCTCGCCACCGCGCCAGGCTTTGTCACGTCGCGGTCCAGCGGCTGAACCTCCCGGCCGCCGCCGTCGGCTCCCCGGACCTCCCGGCACAGCAGCGCGAGCAGCGGGTGCCGCACGGTCGCGCGGCCGTCCCGGCGCACCACCGAGGTACCGCCGAGGTCCGCGGCGGCAAGTGCGGTCATCGTGGCCGGGTCGAGCCCGGCCAGCAGCGCACGGTACGCGCGCCGGGCCGCCGATCCGACGTTGTCCGGCCCGGTCCAGGCGACGTCCCCGCACAGCTCGGCGGCGCTCAACGAACCCGCGAGCTCGAGGGCGAGCCGCGGGTTGCCCGCACTCCACCACCGCAGGTGCTCGACGACGTCGGCAGCCACCGGGGCGCTCAGCTCCATGTCGAGCACACGCCGCAAGGACATCCGGTCGAGGGGACCCAGCTCGAGCACCTCGACGTCGTCGGAGAGCGGTTCGACGGTGATGCTCCGCACTGCGGCGATCACGCGCCAGTCCTGCCCGTACGCCTCGTCCGCCAGGTGCTGGAGCCAACGCGCACGCTCCGGCGTCAGCACTCCCACGTCGTCGACGAAGAGGACCCGCGGACCTGGCCCGCTGTCATCGGCCCAGACCGAGACCGCGCGCAGGAAGCCCGTCGCGTCGAACTCGGAGCCGTCGCCCTCGTGGTCCTGGACCGACCAGGCGGAAAGGTCGATGCGCCGGTTGTTGTCGAGATCGTGGGCCGAGGGCCGTGGCGAGCAGGGCCGCACCACCCGGACCGCGGACGATCCGGCTCCGACCTGCTTCAGCGCCTGGAGCACCGTCGCGGTCTTGCCGATCCCGCTCAGCCCGCGCACGACCAGGACCGTCGGGTCCAGGTCGGTCGCGAAGTGCCCGATGACCCGCAGCTCTCGATCACGCCCGTGGACCACGTGGTCCCTCCCCCTGCTGCCTGCCTGGTTCCATGCCGTCGACACTGCCGAAGGCACGGCCATGGAAGGCCCGTAGCTTGATGGCACGCACACCCCAGTTCGCCACTTACATGAACGTTTATCAGTAGCGCCTCAGGAGTCTATGACAGGAGATGAATCGTGCAGGGTGTGGCTGTGGTACGGGAAATTACGGCTCTACTTGGCGCATCTCGGGCAGGTGCGAGAAACTCGTGGCCGCGAAAATCCTGGCGGAATGTCCACTTCAGGAGAATCCGGCTTCAGGCCAGCGGGCCGAGCAATTCCTGCCTGTCCGCCTCGGGCCGGTCAGCGCCGTCGAGCACTCCGACGAGCTTCTTCTCCTCGAACCGGAAATGCGTCTCCATCACTGCCTCGATCCCGTCGAGGTGCCGCAGCAGCTCGTCCCGGCCGGCACCCGACCTCGCGGCGCGCTCCAGCTCGCCCAGCAGGTGGTCGAGCATGGAGTGGTCCCGCTTCAGGTCGGCGACCACGGGCGCCAGACCGGGTTCGGCCGCCAGCACGACGTCGAACAGGGTCGCGTCCTCGCTGCGGTGGTGGCCGGTCAGCGCCGCGCAGAAGCCGACGCAGTAGAGCTGCAGGTCTCGCGCCGCCGAAGGTCCGGCCGCGCCGCCCTCGACCGCGGACCGAGCCACCGCGAGAGCGTCGCGCAGCCGACGGTGGACCTCGCGGAGCTCCTGCCCCCAGGCGACGACACGTTGGCTCATCGTCGCCACCCTAACCCGGGCTGAGCTCCCGCCGTCAGGCGCTCAGCAGCTCCGCGATGACGGCCGGAACCGCCTGGGCGATCTGGAGCGCCGCCACCGGGCCGCCCGCGGACGCGCGTGCCGCCGCGCGGCCGTGCACGAGCACCGCGGCGGCCGCCAGCCGGGCCGCGAGCGTCTCGTCCTCGACGACGTCGGCCGAGCGGCCCGCGAGCAGCGTCCCCAGGATTCCCGCGAGGACGTCGCCTGCCCCCGCGGTGGCCGTCCAGGCCGGCGCGTCGGCCTGCGCGTAGGCGTCGCCGGGGCCCGCCACCACGGTGATCGCGCCCTTGAGCAGCACCGTCGCGCCGGTCGCCTGGTGAGCCGTTCGCACCCAGTGCAGCGGCTGCGCCTCGACCCCCGCCCGGTCCACGTCGTGCCCGAGACCCTGCAGCAGCTCCGCCAGCTCACCGGCGTGCGGAGTCAGCACCGCCCAGGCCGGGAGACGGTGCTCCAGCATGGTCAGCGCGCCCGCGTCGATGACGGCGGGCATCTTGCCCCCGGTGACGTCCTCGGACAGCACCCCGGTCACGGCAGCGAGCGCCCCGAAGATCCGGCGGGCCTGCCCGTCGTCGTCCGGCCCGGCGTCCGGGTCGACCGCCGGGACACCGGGTCCGAGCACCCAGGCCTGCACGCGGCCACCGGTCACGACCACCTCGGGTCGGGCGAGCAGCACGCGGGTGCCGACCGCCTCTGGCCCCAGGTAGCGCACCATGCCGGGTCCGGCCAGCACTGCGCCCGACACCGCGAGGACCGCCGCGCCCGGGTACGTGCTCGTCCCGGCGATGACGCCGACGACTCCTCGCGTGTACTTGTGGTCGCCGGGTCCGGGGGCTGGCCACAGCGCGGCCACGTCGGCCGGCTCGATGCGCCGCACCCGGCCCGACGCCGGGTCCGCGCCGGCCATCGCGTGCCGGCCGGTCGTCATGCCCCAGACCGCACCGGCCCAGCCTTCGCCGCCCGAGGCAGCGGGGAAGCCGACGTCGACGAGCTCGATCTCCCCGGCGAGATGCGCTGCCGGCGGCAGGAGCAGGCCGGGCTTGAGCGCGCCGAACGTGACGGTGCGGTCGGCCGGCAGCACCGGGCCCAGCACCACACCGTCGTCCACGCCGATCCCGCTGGGGATGTCGACGGCGATCGTGTACGGCCACAGCTCTCCGGCGGTCTCGCGCGCTTCCGCGAGGGTGCGCACGAGGCCGCCCGCCGGCGGGCGCAGTGCGCCTCGCGCACCGACGCCGACCAGGCCGTCGATGACGACGTCGGAGGCGAGGGCGGTCCGGACCACTGATGGGACCCGGATGTCTGCGAGCGTCAGCGCCTTCCCGCCTGCTGCGCGGAACGCGGCGAGGCCCTCGTCGTGCGCGCGTGCGGACGCCAGGACGGCGGTGACGGCCATGCCGCGCCGCGCGAGGTGCGCGCCGGCGAACAGGGTGTCGCCGCCGTTGTTGCCGGGACCGACGAGCAGCAGTGCGCGCGCACCGCGCACCTCGCGCCTGGCTCCCGTCCCGCCGCGGGGCCGGACCCTGGCAGTGCCGGGGAGTCCGTCGGATCCGAGGCTGCCGCGCAGGCGGGCGGTACCCGGGCGTGCGGCCCGGCTGTCTGGGGCGCGCCCGTCGGCAGGGCGCGCCGCCACCTCCCGGAGCACCGTCTGAGCCAGCGCGTACGCCGCTCGGGCCATGAGCGGCTCGCCGGCTGCGATCAGTGGCTCTTCGGCCTTTCGTACCTCGTCGGAACTCCACGCGTCTTTCACGGTCCTATAGTGCCGCTTCCGCAACTGTCCGGGTACCAGAACCGTGCATTCTGGGCTTCCTCTCCCTCAGGGATCGCGGTCGGCATAGGGTCGGACCATGCGATTCGGACTCTTCATCCCGCAGGGCTGGCGCCTCGACCTGGTCGACATCGCGCCCGCCGACCAGTGGGCCACCATGTTGTCCCTTGTGCACCGCGCGGAGAACCAGGCGGCCGGCGAGGCCGTCCCGGGCGGTGAGTTCGCGTGGACCTCGGCCTGGGTCTTCGACCACTTCCACACCGTCCCCGAGGTCACCACCGAGGCAACGCACGAGGCCTGGTCCCTCATGGCCGCGTTCGCTGCTGCCACGCAGCGCATCCGGCTCGGGCAGATGTGCACCTGCATGGCGTACCGCGAGCCGACCTACCTGGCCAAGGTCGCCTCGACCATCGACACGATCTCGGGCGGCCGGGTCGAGATGGGTATCGGCGCAGGCTGGTACGAGCAGGAGTGGCGCGCGTACGGCTACGGCTTCCCGTCGGCGGGTGAGCGCCTGCGAGCGCTCGACGAGGGCGTGCAGATCATGGCGAACATGTGGCGCACGGGGTCCTCCGGCACGTTCGAGGGCAAGCGTTACCAGGTCGACGGCGCGCTCTGCTACCCGCAGCCCCTGCAGCAGCTGCCGCTGGGCGACGGCGGTGCGGAGGTGCCCACCATCCCCCTGTGGATCGCAGGTGGTGGCGAGAAGAAGACCCTGCGCATCGCCGCGCAGCACGCGCAGTACACCAACTTCGCCGGCTCGCCCGAGGCCTTCGAGCACAAGTCAGGCGTGCTGGAGGCGCACTGCAAGGACGTGGGCCGGGACTTCGGTGAGATCACCCGGTCGGCGAACTACAACGTGGTGATCGGCGAGACCGAGGCCGACGTCGCGGACCGCCTGGCCTGGATCGAGGCCCACCTGCGCAGGTGGGCGCCCGAGAAGGCCGACGAGGAGATGGCCGGCAGACGGACCGGGCTCCTGGTCGGGACACCGGAGCAGATCGCCGAACGGCTGCAGGACATGCGTGGTCGCGGCCTGGAGTACGCGATCACGAACTTCCAGGAGGCGGCCTACGACCAGACCGGGATCGAGCTCTTCGAGAAGCAGGTCATCCCGGAGCTCCAGTAGGACCGCACCGCGGCTGATCAGCCCTCCGCGATCACCATCGCCGACGCGATCCCCGCGTCGTGCGAGATCGTGATGTGCCAGGTACGCACTCCGAGCTCTGCGGCGCGGGCGGCGACGGTGCCGCTCGCGTCGATCCGGGGCGGGCCGCCCACGGTGCGGTGCACCGTGACGTCGTGCCAGCGAAGGTTTCCGGGAGCACCGAGCGACTTCGCGATCGCCTCCTTGGCCGCGAACCGAGCGGCCAGGGATGCCGGCGGCAACTCCCGCTCGACCTCCGTGAACAGCTTCTCGCGCAGGCGGGGCGTTCGGCCGAGGGTCTCCATGAACCGGTTCACGTCGACCACGTCGATGCCCGTCCCGATGATCATTGGCTCAGCCTACGGTCGTCGGCCGGGACGCATGGTCTCGTCGACGTGCCACACCCCGGCCTTGCGCATCGTGCCCGTTTTCAGGCATTCTGTTCTCAGTAATGTAGAGGTAAAGGTGGCGCCTGCACAGTACCGGCAGAGCGCCACCTTTCATGCGTAGGAGGCCGCCATGCCCGAGGACGACGACAAGCTCCCCTTCCCCATGCTCATGGTCGTGATCTTCGGCGTCGTGATCGCGTCGATCGTCAGCCTGCTCGTCCTCGTCGCGGTGTCCGGCTGACAGCCTCTTCCTCCACGCGGTCCAGCCACTCGCCCACCAACGCCTCGAACAACCCGCGCTGCTCGATGTTCAGTGCGTGCCCCGCCCGGTCGAGCACCGCGAAGGTGGCCCGCGGATAGTGCTCGACCAGCTCCCACGCGTCGCGGTAGCCGGTGACAGAGTCCTGCCGCCCCACCACGACGAGCACCGGCCGCTCGAACGGCGCCGGCTCGACGGGGAAGGCACCCGCGTACCTCTCCTCGATCCGCGCGGTCACCACCGGGTCGGCCGCTGCGAGCCCGGGGTCCACCTGCTGCCGCGTCGCCTCCCAGGTCTCCTCGGTCTGCACCACGAGGATCTCCTCCGCCTCCAACGCCTCGGCGCCGACCCGCTCGGCGAGCTCGGGGTCGCGGACGAGCACCTGACGCGCCGGCAGCTGCCGCAGCTCGTGGCGCGGTTCGACCACGGTCACGACGGCGGCCAGTCCGACCACTCGTTCCGGGTCAGCGGCGGCGAGCCCGCGCGCCAGGTACCCGCCGTACGACTGCCCGACGACGACGTACAGCCCCTCGAGCACCAGCGCGTCGACCGCCCCGCGCAGGACCCGGAAGACGTCATCGGTGCTCGCGACGTGGGGCGCCGTCGTACTGCCCATGCCCGGGAGGTCGACGTAGAGGCGACGCCAACCCGGGCGCTCTGCGAACACCGGCTCGAACGCGCCGGTCATGATCCGATGGTCCACCGGGAACCCGTGGACCAGCACTGCCGTGAGCGCTCCCGGTCCGGAAAGCCCGTGCTCCACGTAGTGCACCCGGACCCCGTCGACCTCCACGTACGCCATGTACGCCCCTTCCGTCAGCCCCGAGGTTAGACGGAGCCTCCGACATCCCGGATGCCGGCGGTGTCCTCCGGCTGGACCAGGTGCCGCCAGCGGAACCACTTGCGCTCCAGCTCCTCGGGCAGGTCCACGTCGAACCGCCGGGCCACCAGCAACAGCTGGGCCAGTGCGTCAGCCACCTCGCCGCGGAACGCGTCGCGCGTCTCGTCGTCGGACAGGCCACGGTCCCGCGAACGGCCCGACAGGTCGAGGTACGCCTGGGTGAGCTCGCCGACCTCCTCGTGGAGCTTCAGGACCAGCCAGTCGTCGGTGCGCTCCACCCCGTGCACCCGCGCGTAGACGCGGCTGATGATCTCGACGTCGTCGGAGAGGTTCTTGAGGTCCACGCCGCCGAGCGTGCCACAGTCCGGCTACTCCACCGTCACGGACTTCGCGAGGTTACGCGGCTGGTCCACGTCCAGCCCCTTCGCCGTCGCCAGCGCCATCGCGAAGATCTGCAGCGGCACCACGGCAAGCAGCGGCTGGAGCAGCGTGGGCGCCTGCGGGATCCAGAAGACCTCGTCGGCGTACTTGCGCACCTCGTCGTCGCCGTCCTCGGCGATCACCAGGGTGCGGGCGCCGCGCGCCCGGATCTCCTGGATGTTCGAGATGATCTTGGAGTGCAGGGAGTCCCGTCCGCGCGGTGAGGGCACCACGACGAACACGGGCTGCCCCTCGTCGATCAGGGCGATCGGACCGTGCTTGAGCTCGCCCGCCGCGAAGCCCTCCGCGTGGATGTACGCGAGCTCCTTGAGCTTGAGCGCGCCCTCCAGGGCCACCGGGAAGCCGACGTGCCGGCCCAGGAACAGCACCTTGTCGGACTTCTCCATGGAGCGGGCGGTCGCGCGCACGTACTCGCCGCGCTCGATGACCGTCTGGATCTTGCGCGGCATGGCGCGCAGCTCGTCGAGCAGCGCCACGATCTCGTCTGGGAACTTGTTGCCCCGCAGCTGCGCCAGGTACAGGCCCAGCACGTAGGCGGCGGTGATCTGCGCGAGGAAGGCCTTGGTGGAGGCGACGGCGATCTCGGGGCCGGCGTGCGTGTACAGCACGGCGTCGGACTCTCGCGGGATGGTCGAACCGTGGGTGTTCACTATCGAGATCACCTTGGCGCCCTGCTCGCGGGCGTGCCGCACGGCCATCAGCGTGTCCATGGTCTCGCCGGACTGCGTCACGGCAACGACCAGCGTGCGCTCGTCGACGATCGGGTCGCGGTAGCGGAACTCGTGCGCCAGCTCGACCTCGACAGGGATGCGGCACCAGTGCTCGATCGCGTACTTCGCCACGTGCCCGGAGTAGGCGGCGGTGCCGCAGGCGATCACGATGATCTTGTTCACCGCGCGCAGGATCGACTCGTCGATGCGCAGGTCGTCCAGCACGAGGGCGCCGGCGGCGTCGGTGCGGCCGAGCAGCGTGTCGGCGACGGCCTGCGGCTGGTCGTGGATCTCCTTGTCCATGAAGGAGTCGAAGCCGCCCTTCTCCGCGGCGGCCGCGTCCCAGTCCACGGTGTAGCGCTTGGCCTCGGCGGGCTTGCCGTCGAAGTCCGTCACGGTCACCGACGTCGGCGTGATCGTCACCACCTGGTCCTGCCCCAGCTCGAGGGCCTCCTTGGTGTGTGCGATGAACGCGGCGACGTCCGACCCGAGGAAGTTCTCCCCCTCGCCGAGACCGACGACGAGCGGGGAGTCGTGCCGGGCGCCCACCACCGTCTCCGGCGCGTCCGCGTGGACGGCGAGCAGCGTGAACGTGCCGTGCAGGCGGCCGGCCACTGCCGTCATGGCCTCGGTCAGGTTGCCCGTCTCGCGGTACGCCTTGGCCACGAGGTGAGCGGCCACCTCGGTGTCCGTCTCCGAGCGGAACGTCACGCCGTCGGCCAGCAGCTCGGCCTTGAGCTGGGCGAAGTTCTCGACGATGCCGTTGTGGATCACGGCGAGCCGGTCGCCGTCGGCCAGGTGCGGGTGGGCGTTCGCGTCCGTTGGGCCGCCGTGCGTGGCCCAGCGGGTGTGGCCGATCGCCGCGGTGGCCTCGGGCAGCGGCTCCTGGTCGAGCGCCTCGATCAGGTTGGCGAGCTTGCCCGACTTCTTGGCCCAGGCGACACCGTCCAGGCCCGGCGCGACGAGCGCGACACCGGCCGAGTCGTAGCCGCGGTACTCCAGCCGCCGCAGCCCCTCGATGGCGACGGCGAGGGGCGTGCCCGACGGCGTGGCGGCACCTGAGGCGTTTCCGTCCGCCGTAGTCGCAGCAGTTCCCGTGTAACCCACAATCCCACACATAGGGGGGAGTCTAACGAGGGTCCTGACCTGCTCCCATGACCGGGCTCACAAGCGGCCCGTCACACACGCCGCGCGACGCCTCGCAGAGGCCGGTAGCGATTCCCGCGCCCGGTTGGGGCACAATGCTGCAGGTGGTTTCCCAGTTCCCGACGACGGAGCACGGCGAGCATCTGCTGGCCCTCGCTTCGTCCTCGCCCTACGTGGATCTCGACCGCGCGGCCTGGAGCCGTCTGTCGGCCTCCACACCCCTGCCGCTGACCGACGAGGACGTCGAGCGTCTGCGGGGTCTCGGCGACCCCATCGACCTGGCCGAGGTCGACGCGATCTACCGCCCCCTGTCGCGCCTGCTCAACCTGTACGTGATGGCCACGGGCGGCCTGCACGACGCGACGTCGACCTTCCTGCACGAGGACCCGCCCCGCACGCCGTACGTCATCGGGGTGGCCGGCTCGGTCGCCGTCGGCAAGTCGACGACGGCGCGCGTCCTGCGGGAGATGCTCGCCCGCTGGCCGGAGACGCCGCGCGTCGAGCTCATCACGACCGACGGGTTTCTCTACCCCAACGCCGAGCTCGAACGACGCGGTCTGATGGAGCGCAAGGGCTTCCCCGAGTCGTACGACCGGCGCGCCCTGATCCGGTTCCTCTCCAGGATCAAGGCCGGCCGGTCGGAGGTACGAGCCCCCGTGTACTCGCACGTCACCTATGACATCGTGCCGGACGAGGAGATGGTGGTCCGCAAGCCCGACGTGCTCATCGTCGAGGGCCTCAACGTGCTGCAGCCCGCCCGTCCGTCGACCGTCGACGAGTCGACCGTCGCGGTGAGCGACTTCTTCGACTTCTCGATCTACGTGGATGCCCGCACGCGGAACATCCGGCAGTGGTACGTGGACCGGTTCCTCGAGCTGCGCCGGACCGCGTTCACCAAGCCCGACTCCTACTTCCGGCGGTACGCCTCACTCTCCGACCAGGAGGCGACGGAGCGCGCCCTGAAGATCTGGGAGTCCATCAACGCGCCCAACCTCGAGCGGAACATCATCCCCACGCGCGGCCGCGCGACGCTCGTGCTGACCAAGGGCTCCGACCACGCGGTGCAGCGGGTCCGGCTCCGCAAGCTCTGAGCCGGCTCCGAGTCCTCGGCCGTGGGCCTCAGGCCTCCGACGGCGGGACCGTGACCTTCTCGTCGGACGGGTTCGCCGAGGGCTCGGACTCGTCGTCGAGGTGCCGGCGCGAGAACCAGCCGACCACCTTGTCCACGACGAAGCCCATCGCGACACCCAGCACCACGCCGATGCCGATCGCCAGGAGCGGGTCGTGGCCGAGCCACTGCGCCGCGACCAGGCCGATTCCCGCCGAGTAGAGCGCCCACATGACCGCGGCGATCGCCGCGATGACCATGAACCGGCGGCGGGGGTAGGCGACGGCGCCCGCCGTCATGTTCACCGCGACCCGGCCGATCGGCACGTAGCGCGCCGCCAGGATGAAGGACGCGCCGCGACGGGTCAGCGCCCGCTCCGCCCAGGCCACCGCCCGGCGTCCGCGCGGGCCCCGCAGGAACGGCACGCGCTCGGTGCCGATCAGGTGCCCGATCTGATAGGCGATCTGGTCGCCCACCCATGCTCCGGCCGCCGCCGTCACGAGCACGAGCCACATCCAGGGCGTGCCGGTGGTGTGCGCCGACACCGCCAGCGTGATCACGACGGACTCGCTGGGCAGCGGCGGGAAGAAGCCGTCGATGGTGGCGAACGCGAACATCGCCGGGTAGATCCACGGAGAGGCCGCCATCGCGAGGATCCAGGCCTCGGTGGCGCTCAGGACTGTGGAAATGAGTTCGAGCACGGGACCTCGAGAGTCTCGGTCGAGCACTACCCGTCGACAGGCTCAGGGCGGCGCCCGGGGGCGGAGGACGGCACTTGTTAGCGCCTGCGGTCAGCCTACGCAAGGGGAACCCCTGAATAGCATCAGGGGTCCCCCTGGAAGAACCCCGCTTCCCAAGGATTCACGGAGCGTTCACGCCTGCCGTGCCAGCCGCCACGACCCGCGCACCGGCACAGGACCGTTCGCTACAGCGCGAGCCGCTCCCGCACGACGGCGGCCAGGTCCTCAGCCACCTTGTCCGCCTCGTCCTGCGCGGGGGCCTCGACCATGACGCGCACCAGCGGCTCCGTGCCGGACTGCCGCAGCAGCACCCGGCCGGTGTCCCCCAGACGTGCTGTCGCGTCGGCCACGGCTGTCTGGACGCCCTCGTCGGTACCCGCGCGGGACTTGTCCACGCCCCGGACGTTGACGAGAGTCTGCGGCAGCCTCTCGATCTGGCCCGCGAGGTCGGCCAGGCGCTTGCCCGACGCCTTGACCCGTGCGGCGAGGTGCAGCGCCGAGAGGACGCCGTCCCCCGTCGTGGCGTGGTCGGCCAGGATGATGTGGCCGGACTGCTCGCCGCCGAGGCCGAAGCCCTTGGCCCGCATCTCCTCGAGCACGTACCGGTCGCCGACGGCGGTCTGCACGGTCTTGATGCCGCGCTCCCGCATCGCGAGGATCAGGCCGAGGTTGCTCATCACCGTCACGACGAGGGTCTCGCCCGGCAGCCTGCCCTCCTCCTGGAGTGCGCTGGCGAGGATCCCGAGGATCTGGTCGCCGTCCACGATCGCGCCGGTGTGGTCGACGGCGAGGCAGCGGTCGGCGTCGCCGTCGAACGCGACGCCGAAGTCCGACTCGGACGCCACGACGACGGCCTGCAGCTGCTCAGGGTGCGTGGAGCCGCACTTCTCGTTGATGTTCCGGCCGTCGGGGCTGGCGTTCATCACGACGACGTCGGCGCCCGCGGCACGAAGCGCGTCCGGGCCCACCTCGCTCGCGGCGCCGTTGGCGCAGTCGAGAGCGATGCGCAGGCCTTCGAGCGGCCGGTGGTCGGGGGTGGTCCCGACGCTGTCGGTCAGGTGCCGCACGTAGCGCTCCGCGGCGGCCTGGCCGTCGGTGCGGATGCGCCCGACGTCGGCACCCGTCGGGCGGTCCCACTCGTCCCCGAGCGTGGCCTGGATGGCGTCCTCGACGGCGTCGTCGAGCTTGAGCCCCCCGCGGGCGAAGAACTTGATGCCGTTGTCCGGCATCGGGTTGTGCGAGGCGGAGACCATGACGCCCAGGTCGGCCTCCAGCTCCGTCACGAGATACGCCAGGGCGGGTGTGGGCAGCACGTTGAGCATCACCACGTCGACGCCCGCTGACGCGAGCCCGGCCGCGACGGCGCCCGCGAGGAACTCGCCCGAGGCGCGAGTATCTCGTCCTACGACCGCGCGCGGACGCGGCCCCAGCAGCTCCCCCTGTGCCGTCAGCACCCGCGCGGCGGCGGCGCCCAGCTCCAGCGCCAGCTCCGCCGTGATGTCCTTGTTGGCGAGGCCCCGAACTCCGTCGGTGCCGAACAGCCTGCCCATGCCGGTTCTCCTCAGATAGTTCGGATCCCACCGTAGTGGGCCTCCGGCCCTTCCTTGAAATGCAGATGGCCCCGCTGAACAGTGTCGACACTGTTCGGCGGGGCCATCCAGCCACGCGCTGGTATCAGCGCTTGCTGTACTGCGGAGCCTTGCGGGCCTTCTTGAGACCGGCCTTCTTGCGCTCGACCTTGCGGTCGTCACGCCGGAGGAAGCCGGCCTTCTTGAGCTCGGCGCGGTTCGCGTCCTCGTCGATCTCGTTCAGCGCGCGGGCGATGCCCAGGCGCAGTGCGCCGGCCTGGCCCGACGTGCCGCCACCCGTGATACGGGCGATGACGTCGAAGCGGCCCTCGACCTCGACGAGGCTCAGCGGGCTGTTGACCAGCTGCTGGTGCACCTTGTTCGGGAAGTACTCCTCGAGGGTGCGGCCGTTGACCTTCCAGGTGCCGGTGCCGGGGACGAGGCGCACGCGCGCCACGGCCTCCTTGCGGCGCCCGAGGGCCTGAGCCGGTGCGGTGATGGACGAGCCGCGCGTTGCGGGTGCGGCAGTCTCGGTGGTGTAGTTGCTGGGCGTCTCTGCGCCCTGCTCGATGTCGACGGTGGTCTCGGCCACTGTGGTGTCCTCGCGTCCTTCGCGTTGCGATCCGGCAGCGGCCTCAGGCCTGCTGCGAAACCTGGGTGATCTCGAACGGCTTGGCCTGCTGCGCCGTGTGCGGGTGCTCAGAGCCTGCGTAGACCTTCAGGTGGGTCATCTGCTCCCGACCGAGCGAGGTCTTGGGGATCATGCCGCGCACAGCCTTCTCGACGGCGCGTTCCGGCTTGGTGTCCAGGAACTCGCCGTACGGGGTGGCAGTGAGGCCGCCCGGGTAACCCGAGTGGCGGTAAGCCATCTTGGTCTCGCGCTTGTTGCCGCTCAGCGCGACCTTGTCCGCGTTGATGATGATGACGAAGTCACCACCGTCGACGTGCGGGGCGAAAGTCGGCTTGTGCTTCCCGCGCAGCAGAATGGCGACCTGGCTTGCCAGGCGGCCCAGGACGACGTCGGTCGCGTCGACGACATACCAGTCGCGCTGGACGTCGCCGGGCTTGGGGGTGTACGTACGCACGGTTCGTAACCTTTTCGTTTTCGGTGTCGTCGGGCGAGAAGCAGCGCCCGATGAGTCAGGTCGTTGTGCGCGGGGGTCAGAGTGACGTCCGGGCCGGTCGTAAGCACTCGAGTGGGCTCGATGCTGACGCAGGACGTCGTGACAAAGCACAACGACTCATCAGAGTACCTGGCAGCTTCCCCGGGGGTCAAAGCGAAGCGGGTCGGGATACCGGTCGGGGACCATGAGGTTCGACACGTCCGCCTGTGGCGTCGTCGCCGAACTGGTGCCACGGTAGGTACATGACCGAGGAAACCCCAGCCACCATGCCAGGACCGGACGGGCTCGCCGAGGGAGACACGGACCAGCTTCCGTCCGAGGACACGCTGTACGACCGGGGCACCAAGGACCGCCTCGACGAAGGTTACTCGCCGCCCGAACGCCCCCGGAGCAACCACTGGGGCGAGACCTCGTGGGAGGAGCGGCACGGCGAGCCGATGGACCAGCGCCTGGGCGAGGAGGAGCCGGACGTCTGGCAGACCGACCCGCTCGACCGCGCCGACACGTCACGCGCGGGACGGCTCGTGTCCGACCCCGACGCGGACCCCGGCAGCTACGCCGGCGAGGACGGCAACCGCGAGAACGACGTGTACGGAACGGACGCGGGCATCGACGGCGCGGGAGCGAGCGCCGAGGAGGCGGCGGTCCACTGGGTCGACGAGCCGTGACCCCCCTGCCGAGGTAGTCCCTTGGCGAAGTAGCCCTCTGGCGAGGTAGTCACCCAGCGTGCGCTCAGTGACTACCTCGCTACATGACTAGGTGGTCTCACGTGGTCGTTGCACCGGTTGCTTGTTGGGTCAACAGTAGGCGGTTGAGGGCTTCGGCTGGGTTGGCCCAGTCGAGGGTCTGG
>NZ_JBEZZF010000056.1:0-38718 GCF_040639055.1 Promicromonospora sp. NPDC023987
CGTGTACTTGGCGAGCGAGGCCTGCGGGCCGGTGAGCTGCTCCGCCTCGTCGAGCCGCGTCATCTGCTTCACGAGGAGCTGCATCTGCGTGAGGACGCAGGGCCCTGCCCCGCGGGCTACAGGTAGCGCAGCGGGTCGAACTCCTCGATCGGGATGATCCGGACGCGCGGCAGCATGGTGGTGAAGGCGTCGGCGTCGGCCTCGAGGTCGTACATGACCAGGCCGCGCTGCTCCAGATCCGTGAACCGGGCGTTGACGAACTCCCGGAAGCCCAGCAGGCCCACGCGGCGGTCGTCGTCCTCGAGCAGCGCCTCGATCTGCGGCAGGAAGTCGCCGTCGTGGCTCGCGAGCAGCACGTCGCCGGGCCGGTCCAGCAGCGCGTCGAGGGTGCGCTGGATACCGACGTCGACCACCTTCTCCGAACCCTGCGCGGCCAGCGGGATCGGCTTGTAGCCCATGGCGAGCAGCGCCTGCACGAACGGCATCGGCATCTGGCCCGATGTCGCGTTCAGGAAGAACAGCGGCACCACGTCCTGCGACCACACCTTCTCCGCGAACGCGGAGATGCGGTCCCAGCGGGGGCGCTCCTCGGGGGCGGGACGGCGGTTCAGCACGTTCATGCCGAGCGTGGCGTCGATGTTCTCACCGTCGACGATGAGATACGTGCGCCGGGGCGTCTGCCCTGGAACCTGCGGGAACGGTGCTGACATACCTCACAGCGTAGCGGCGAGGCAGGTGGCGGGTCGGACACCTGGTCCGTCCGAAGTCAGGGCGATTTCCCGGGCGAATCTCAGGCACCGTTCAGAAACCGGTCGCACACTGGAAACATGGCTACTCCTGAGGCGCGTCTCGTCGTGGTCGACGACGAACCGAACATTCGTGAGCTCCTGTCCACCTCCCTGCGGTTCGCGGGCTTCGAGGTACATGCGGCCGCGGACGGCAACGGCGCCCTTCAGCTCGTCCGCGACGTCGAGCCCGACCTCGTGGTGCTCGACGTGATGCTCCCCGACATGGACGGCTTCACCGTGACCCGCCGCATGCGCGCGACCGGCCGGCACACCCCCGTCGTCTTCCTCACCGCGAAGGACGACACGCAGGACAAGGTGCAGGGCCTCACCGTCGGTGGCGACGACTACGTGACCAAGCCGTTCAGCCTCGAAGAGGTGGTGGCCCGGATCCGCGCGGTGCTGCGCCGCACAGGGGTGCCCACCCCCGAGGAGGAGGCCGTGCTGCACGTCGGCGACCTGGAGATGGACGAGGACTCGCACGAGGTGCGCCGCGCCGGCGTCGAGGTGGACCTCTCCCCCACCGAGTTCAAGCTGTTGCGCTACCTCATGCTCAACTCCGGGCGGGTCCTGTCCAAGGCGCAGATCCTGGACCACGTGTGGCAGTACGACTGGGGCGGGGACGCGAACATCGTCGAGTCCTACATCTCCTACCTGCGGCGCAAGATCGACACCCTGGAGGTCGACGGTGAGCTTCTGCCCCCGCTGATCCACACCAAGCGCGGCGTGGGGTACCTGCTCCGCGCCCCACAGCCCGCCCGTGCTTGAGCGGATCAAGGAGCGCCTGTCCGGCATTCCGCTGCGGGCCCGCCTCGTCGCGATCATCTCGCTGCTGCTCGCGGCGGGGCTGGGCATAGCCGGCGTGGCGACGACAACAGTGGTGTCGAGGTTCCTGGTCCAGCAGGTCAATGACGAGCTGAACGCCGCCGCCCGCGCCCCCAACGAGATCCTGCAGGCGAGCGCGCAGGGACTGCCCAGCGACTACTACGTCCTGGTCAAGGGCGAGGAGGGCACGGTCCGAACGCTGGGTAACGAGGCCGTCAACAAGTTCGGTAGGCCCGACCTGCCCGACGTGACGTACGAGGAGGCCGCGGAGAGCGGCGGCAAGCCGTTCACGACACCCGCGTCGTCCGACACGGCAGGCAGCGAGAGCTGGCGCGTCATCACCCTGGTCGGCGCGTACCCGACCGGTGAGCGAGCCGTCGTCTACGTGGCGCTGCCCCTGGTCGGCATGAACAGTACGATCTCGATCCTGACCAACACCCTCATCCTGTCCGGGCTGGGGATCGTGCTGCTGGGCGGACTCACGGCCTGGGTGCTGGTCGAACGGTCGCTCCGGTCGCTCCGGACCGTCGAGCAGACCGCCGCGCAGATTGCCGCGGGCGACCTCACGCTCCGTGTTGCAGAGGCGCCGCCCAGCACCGAGATGGGCTCCCTCGCCGTGTCGCTGAACGCGATGCTGGCCCAGATCGAGCGCGCCTTCGCCGCGCAGGAGGCGTCCGAGGCGCGGATGCGGCAGTTCGTCTCGGACGCGTCGCACGAGCTGCGCACGCCCGTCGCGACCATCCGGGGCTACGGCGAGCTGTACCGGATGGGTGCCCTGGACAGCACGGACAAGGTCGACGACACGATGCTCCGCATCGAGGACGCCGCGCGCCGGATGGGCACGCTCGTCAACGACCTCCTGGTGCTCGCCCGGCTCGACGAGGGGCGGCCCATCGCTCGCGAGGACGTCGATCTGGCTGCGCTCGCCAAGGACTCCGCCCAGGACCTGCACGCACTGGACCCGACCCGTGAGGTGTCGGTGGTGCCGCTCGTTCCCGACGCCGACGGACCCCTGGGGCACGTTCCCGAGGCGCTCGTCGTGGAAGGCGACGGCGACCGCCTCCGGCAGGTCGTCACCAACCTCATCGGCAACGTCGCACGGTACACACCCGCGGGTACGCCGGTGGAGATCGCGCTCGGCACGCGGCCCGACGGCGTTGCGGTCCTGGAGGTCCGCGACCACGGTCCCGGCCTCAGCGAGGAGCAGGGCCGCCGGATCTTCGAGCGGTTCTACCGCGCGGACTCGTCACGCACTCGCGAGTCGGGCGGCTCAGGGCTCGGGATGGCGATCGTCGCGGCGATCGTCGGCGCGCACGGCGGGCACGTCGAGGTGTCGACCACCGAGGGCGGGGGTCTCACGGTCCAGATCACGCTGCCTGCCGAGCCGTCCGTGCCCACCATCCAAGACGGTAGTAGCCGCCCCTGACCGATTCGGTAATAGGCTGGCCGTGCAGTGACCGACCTCAACCGTTAGGCAGAATTCACATGGGCGTGCTGACGTCAGACGCGCCGCAGTGGTTCCTCAAGTCTTTCGTCCGCAGCGCGTTGGGCGCGGGAGCCACGGCGGATACCGAGGCGATCGAGGACGTCGGCCAGGCACTTCTCGACCGATGGTCCGACGAGCACCGCCACTTCCACAACCTGCGCCACCTGGCCGCCGTCCTGCACCGGGTGGACGAGCTGGCCGAGGAGACCCACGAACCGGACCTGGTGCGGCTCGCGGCCTGGTACCACGGCGCCGTGTTCAGCTCCGAGAAGAAGGTGGCGGAGGCCTCGCAGGGTGGCGAGCAGTCCACCGCCTCGGCGATCCTCGCCCATGACGAGCTGATCGACCTCGGCGTACCGGCACGCGCCGCCGACCGGGTGGCCGCGCTGGTCAACGCCATCGTCCGGCACGCACCCGACCCGGCGGACTTCGACGCGGCGGTGCTGAACGACGCCGATCTGGCGATGCTCGCCGCCGAGCCCCAGCGGTACAAGGAGTACAAGTCGGCGGTGCGCGCGGAGTACGCGCACATCCCCACGGACGTGTACCTCCAGGCCCGCATCCGCGTCATCGAGCGGCTGCTCGCCCGCAAGTCGCTGTTCCTGAGCCCGATGGGCGCCGCGTGGGAGGCACCCGCGCGGCAGAACCTCGACATGGAGCTGCACCGGCTGCGCAAGGAGCAGTCGAAGCTCGGCTCGGCCTGAGAGAGACCCCCCGCACGGCCCCGCAGTGGTTCGAGCACGACCACAACCCGAGCTGTCACGCGCCCGTGCACAGCACCCGCCTGGCGGGCCCCGCCGTCGGCCCGCGCCTGCCTACCGTCGGTGGACGACGCCGGACGGGCCGGCGCGCGGGAGGTGAGGGCCATGCGGTTCGAGGTCGACAGTGACCAGGTGGAGCAGGCGGGCGCCGCGGTGGCGGGCTCGGTTGCGACGGTGCGCACGGAGGTGGGCGCGCTCATGCGCAACCTCGACGCGCTGCAGGCGACCTGGCAGGGGCCGGCCGCCGCGGCGTTCGGCGGGACGGTCGCGCAGTGGCGCGGCGCGCAGGCACAGGTGGAGGGCGCGCTGGACGCGATCCAGGCAGCCTTGACGGCCGCGGCGCGCACCTACGCGGAGGCGGAGGCGGCGGCGACCCGCATGTTCTCCTGAAATGGCCGACGCCGGCCGGTCGCCCTCCGCAGAAGAGGTGACCGACCGGCGTCGGACAGGTGCCGGGCACGACCCGTTCGGGCCGGCCCGAGCGGGTCAGGCAGGACTCAGAAGTCCATGCCGCCCATGCCACCGGTCGGGTCGCCGCCACCCGCAGCCCCAGCGGGCTCCGGCTTGTCGGCGACGACGGCCTCGGTGGTGAGGAACAGCGCGGCGATCGACGAGGCGTTCTGCAGCGCGGAACGCGTCACCTTGACCGGGTCGTTCACGCCTGCGGCGAGCAGGTCCTCGTACACGCCGGTCTGAGCGTTCAGGCCCTGACCGGAGGGGAGGTTGCGCACCTTCTCCGCCACGACGCCGCCCTCGAGGCCGGCGTTCACGGCGATCTGCTTCAGCGGGGCGTCGATGGCGGCACGCACGATCGAAGCACCGATCGCCTCGTCACCCTCGAGCTCGAGCTTGGCGAACGCGACGGCACCGGCCTGGATGAGGGCCACGCCACCACCGGCGACGATGCCCTCCTCGACGGCAGCCTTCGCGTTGCGAACGGCGTCCTCGATGCGGTGCTTGCGCTCCTTGAGCTCCACCTCGGTGGCCGCACCGGCCTTGATGACGGCGACGCCGCCGGCCAGCTTGGCGAGGCGCTCCTGCAGCTTCTCGCGGTCGTAGTCCGAGTCGGACTTGTCGATCTCGCTGCGGATCTGGTTCACGCGACCCGCGATGAGGTCGGCGTCGCCGGCACCCTCGACGATCGTGGTCTCGTCCTTGGTGACGACGACCTTGCGCGCCTGGCCGAGCTCCTCGAGCGTCGCGTTCTCCAGCTTGAGGCCCACCGTCTCGGTGATGACCTGGCCGCCGGTGAGGATCGCGATGTCCTGGAGCATGGCCTTGCGGCGGTCGCCGAAGCCCGGCGCCTTGACGGCGACGGACTTGAACGTGCCACGGATCTTGTTCAGCACCAGGGTCGCCAGGGCTTCGCCCTCGACGTCCTCGGCGATGATGAGGAGCGACTTGCCCGACTTCATGACCTGGTCGAGCAGCGGCAGCATGTCCTTGACGTTCGAGATCTTCGACTCGACGATCAGGACGTACGGGTCCTCGAGCACGGCCTCCTGGCGCTCGGGGTCCGTCTCGAAGTAGCGGGCGAGGAAGCCCTTGTCGAAGCGCATGCCCTCGGTGAGCTCGAGCTCGAGGCCGAAGGTGTTCGACTCCTCGACGGTGATGACGCCTTCCTTGCCCACCTTGTCGAGAGCCTCGGCGATGAGCTCGCCGATCGCCGGGTCACCGGCCGAGATGGCGGCCGTGGCAGCGATCTCTTCCTTGGTCTCGATCTCCTTGGCAGCGTTCAGCAGCTGCTCGGTGACGGCCTCGGTGGCCTTCTCGATGCCACGCTTGATGGCGATCGGGTTGGCACCGGCGGCAACGACGCGCAGGCCCTCCTTGACGAGCGCCTGGGCGAGCACGGTGGCGGTGGTGGTGCCGTCACCCGCGACGTCGTCCGTCTTCTTGGCGACCTCCTTGACGAGCTCCGCGCCGATCCGCTCGTACGGGTCGTCGAGGTCGATCTCCTTGGCGATGGAGACGCCGTCGTTCGTGATCGTGGGGGCGCCCCACTTCTTGTCAAGAACGACGTTGCGGCCCTTCGGGCCGAGCGTGACCTTCACCGTGTCGGCGAGCTGGTTGAGCCCGCGCTCCATGCTCCGACGAGCTTCCTCGTCGAAAGCGATGATCTTGGCCATGGGGATGAATCCTCCGCTGGTGGCTTGTCCAGGCCGGCCGGTGCCCGCGACGGACGGCCTACCGCCCCGACGATCATGTCTCGCCGCGACAGGAGGCCTCACCATTCGACCCTGCTGTCACTCTCGAACGGAGAGTGCTAAGACATTATTGGCACTCGGACCATGAGAGTGCAAGGCGCGTCCCCTGCCGGCGAAACCCGGCGCGGGCCTATCCCCCCGCCAGACCGTGCGCGTGCCGCACGTCGAAGTCGCGCAGCAGCGCCCGGCGGGCGGCATGCCAGCCGCCCATGCCGTGCACGCCCGGACCGGGCGGGGTCGACGCCGAGCAGAGATACACGCCCTCGGCCATCTGGTAGGGGTCCGGTGCGGGGGTGGGGCGCGCGAACATCTGCCACATGGTGGCCGCCCCGGCGGAGATGTCGCCCCCCGGGTAGTTCTGGTTGTGGCGCTCCATCTGCGCTGCGGGAATGCACCGCGAGCCGACGACGACGTCGCGGAACCCGGGCGCGAACCGTTCGATCTGCCGGGTGACCGCCTCGGTGACATCCTCGGTCGAGCCCGCCGGGACGTGCGCGTAGGACCACAGGGGCCGCCGCGAACCGCGCAGCCGGCTCACGTCGGCGACGGTCGGGTCGCTGACCAGCACGACCGGCCGTTCGGCATGGAGCCCGCGCGCGACGGCGTCCTCGGCGATCACCATCTCGGCGCGCGTCCCGCCGACGTGCACGGTCGAGGCATGCCCGACCTCGGGCACCCGCCAGGGGACCGGGCCGTCGAGGACGAAGTCGACCTTGGCCGCCGCGTTCCCGTACCGGAACCTGCCAAGGGCCGCGCGTCGCGCCGGACGAATCCGGTCCCCCGCGATCCGGAGGAGGGTGCTGGGCGTCGTGTCGAAGAGCACGGCGCGCGCGGGCGGCAGGTCCGACCAGCTCTCCACCCGCCGGCCGGCCTCGACGGTGCCGCCGTGCGCCTCGAGGTCACGGACCATCGCGTCCGTGATGGCCTGGGAGCCGCCCAGCGGGATCGCCCAGCCCCCGTCGGCGTGCGCGAGCGCCGCGAGGAGCAGAGCCGTACCAGCGCCGGCGAGCGACGGGAGCGGCGTGATGCCGTGCGCCGCGACCCCGGTGAGCAGGGCTTTTGCCTCGTCGGTGAGAAACCGCCGGTCCCAGCGCGAGCCGCCCTGCTCGAGGAGCGCGGCACCGAACCGCAGGCCCGGCCGGACCATCGAGGCGAGGTCCGACGCCGTCGGCCCGTGCTCGCCCCGCAACCCGTCCAGCATGCCGCGCGGGGTTCGCTTGTCACCCAGGGCGAGCGCCGCCACCTGGCGCCAGTCGGCGGAGAGCGGGCCCAGCAGGTCGCGCCAGGCGTCGCCGTCTGGCCCCAGCCGCTCAGCGGTCCGCGCGAGGTCGCGATAGGCGAGGCCGGCCCGGTCGCCGTCGAGCGGCTGCGCGTAGGCGACGTCCGGCGCGACCAGCTCGACACCGTGCGCGGGGAGGTCGAAGGCCCGGAAGAACGGCGATGCCCAGGCCAGTGGGTGCACGGCGGAACAGAGGTCGAACAGCATGCCGTCCGCGAGCTCGGGGATCTCGACGGTGCGTGCGCCGCCCCCGATCGTCGGCTGGGCCTCCAGCACGCGGACTCCCAGGCCCGCGCGGGCGAGCGTGACTGCGGCCGCCAGGCCGTTGGGCCCTGAGCCCACCACCACCGCGTCGAGCAGAGTCACTCCCCCATCGAATCACGAGGATCGGCCCTCTTGATCCGGCAGGTGGTACTCGCGACCGTGGCCGTATATAAAGAGTATAAAGACTTTAAACCTCAGGAGGCCCTGTGGCCGTACACCGCAACCCCTTCAAACCGACCGCCGGTGCCACACCTCCACTTCTGGTCGGGCGCCACGATGATCTGGACGAGTTCGAGGAATCGCTGGACGACGGCCCGGGCGCTCCAGGGCGACTCACGATCTTCACCGGTGCCAGGGGTGTCGGCAAGACCGTCATGCTGACCGAGGTATCCGACCGGGCTCTACGTCGAGGCTGGGTAACCATTGCGGACGCAGCCTTGCCCGGTCTGGTCGACCGGCTCACCGACGAGGTGACCGACCATCTCCACGAGCTCGATCCGTCACGTCTGCCGGGCCGTGCCCTCACCGGGCTGAGCCTCGGCGGTTCTGGTGTCACCTTCTCGGAGAGCCAGGCTGCCAAACCGAGGTGGCGCAAACAGCTCGGCGCCCTCCTTGACGTCCTCGAGCAGAACGACACAGGCCTGCTCCTTACGGTGGACGAGGTTCATTCCAGCGCGCGCGAGGAACTCCGAGAACTCGCAGCCACCTACCAGCTGCTCGTCCGGGAGGACCGGAATATCGCCCTGGCCTTCGCCGGGCTGCCAGCCGCCGTGTCCGACCTGCTGAACGACGACGTACTGACCTTCCTCCGTCGGGCCAACCAGGTCGAGCTCAAGGACGTCGCGCTCGATGACGTTCGAACCGCTCTGCGTTCCACGGTCCGGGAGAACGGTCGCGAGATCACAGAGCCGGCGCTCGACCATGCGGCTCGGGCAACCGGCGGATACCCCTTCATGATCCAGCTCGTGGGCTACCACGTCTGGCGCAAGGCGACCGGCGACCGCATCGACGAGGAGTCCGTGCTGGAGGCGATTCCGGTCGCCAGGCGCCGCCTCGGCGCGACCGTCCACGCCACGGCACTTGCCGACCTCTCGGACGTCGACCGGACCTACCTCTTGGCCATGTCGCAGGACGACGGGGAGTCGTCCACGGGAGAGCTGGCGAGACGGATCGGGGCGAGCCCGCAGCATGCGGGCGTCTATCGCGCCCGACTCATCGCGGCGGGCATGATCGAGCCAACTCGGCACGGTCACGTGGGCTTCGCGCTGCCGTTCCTTCGCGAGTATCTCCGCGAGCACGCAGCCCAGTACCGAATCGACGACCGCGGCACCATCAGCAGGCGCGACCGACGCTCATAGAACGAGCAGCCGCGGTACGGGCGGCTGCTCGCAGGCGTCGGGCTTCGTCGTCCGACATCGTGCGGGGAGGTCGTCGTCGACCAGCCAGATCGGACGCCGGGGTCTGGGTCCCGGCATCCTTGGGGGGCGGGCGACGGGCGGGCCCTTCCCGCCCGTCGTCCCATCGATGTCAGGCTGGACGAACCTGCTCAGCCTGCGGACCCTTCTGTCCTTGCCCCACCTCGTATTCGACCGGCTGCCCCTCGTCGAGGGACCGGTAGCCGTCGGTCTGGATCGCACTGTAGTGAACAAAAAGGTCCTGGCCGCCGGCGTCGGGGGTGATGAAGCCATACCCCTTCTCGGCGTTGAACCACTTGACGGTGCCCTGGGCCATGCGTAGTTCTCCTTGTACCTCTGCACGGGACACTCGGTCGACCCGTGGTGGTTCGAGCCTAGTGGTCCGGCTCACACCAGGGAAGCCTCTATGTCCGGTATGAGGCATTCAGCGGAAGGCGAACGTGCAGGTCAGAGGCCTGTGCCGGGGTCAGCCCAGGTAAATATCAGCATGGTGGTACGGATCCGGTGGACATTTTGTCCGCAGACTGCCCTGGGCACACGCCGCCCTTACGTTGACCGAGAGCCGACGCCGGCACTGCCGTCGGCTCTCGGTCACGCGCGCCCTCGCGGCGCTGCGCCATGGGTCGTGCGTTCCGGACCTGTCAGCCCGTCGGCTCTGTGTACATGAAGATCCAGACAGCCTCCGACGAGCCGGTCACGGCTTCGTTCATGACGACGTTGGCCTCCGGGATACCCAGGATCGCGGCAGCCGCCTTGCCCTCCTTCTCCCGCCCGTCGCCGTACCAGACAGTGTTGGCGGCGGCCGTGTCGACGGCCGAGAGGTCAGGAGCACTCGCCGGGTCGGCCTCCTGGCTGAAGGTCGCGCCTCCGAGCCCGCTCGAGACCAGACTCTCGCTCGTCGACGACGCGAGGCCGGCGACAGTTCCACGGTTGAACACCATGTACGCGGCAGCGGGGTCGACGGCAGCGACCAGTTCCTCGACGCTCTGCTCGGGCGTCTCGGTCGACGGCGACGTGCTCGGCGACGTGCTCGGCGATGCGGAGGCCTCGCCCGACGGATCAGCCGAAGCGGACGCCGACGTCGAAGCCGACGCGCCACCCTGCGCCTCTGCAGGGTCGTCACCTCCGGACAGCAGCGTGATGCCGCCCCACGCCACGGCGGCGCAGACTACGGCGACCAACAGGAACGGCCAGGCCGAGCTCCAACCGCTACGCGGCGCACGGTGCACACCCACGGGTGCGCCCCCGGGGACAGCGACGTCGAACTCGTCGGGCGGGTAGGGGTAGCCACTCTTCGTCACGGCAGAGAGAGTAGCGGGTCGTTGTGACGGATCGGTGCCCGGTCAGTGGTTCTCGTCCGCCAAGCGGCGTGCAGAGCGCGCCCGCTGACGGGTCGATCGGAGCCTGCGCAAGCGCTTGACCAGCATCGGGTCGTGCTCAAGAGCGGCCGGAGTGTCGATCAGCGCGTTCAAAACCTGGTAATACCGGGTGGCGGTCAGATCGAAGAGTTCTCGCGCCGCTTCCTCTTTTGCGCCCGCGTACTTCCACCAGCGGCGCTCGAACGCGAGAATCTCCCGGTCACGGTCGGAGAGCTTGTTCTCGGCGCCCTCGGCTACCGGGATGTCGGCACCGGAAACCAGCATCTCGCTCATCTGACCACCGGACGCCCGGAGTACGTGACTGTTCTTCACCCTTGCCCTTTCACAGTGTCAACACGCCGGCCCTGCCCGCGGCGTCGCATCAGACCTTCGAAGCCGTCCCGCCTACGGGAGGCGCCAGTCGACCGGCCGTGCGCCCTGCTGCTCGAGCAGCGCGTTGGCCCGCGAGAAGGGCTTGGAACCGAAGAAGCCGTTGCGGGCCGACAGCGGCGACGGGTGCGCACTCTCGATGACCGGGACGCCGCCCAGCCAGGCCTTCAGGTTGCGTGCCTTGGCGCCCCACAGGATCGCCACGAGCGGGCCGCCCCGCGCCACCAGCGCCCGGATCGCCGCCTCGGTGATCTCCTCCCAGCCCTTGCCGGAGTGGGAGTCGGACGAGCCGGGCCGGCACGTGAGCGTCCGGTTGAGCAGCATGACCCCCTGATCGGCCCAGGGTCGCAGGTCACCGTTCGACGGGAGCGGGACACCGAGGTCGTCCTGCATCTCCTTGTAGATGTTGACCAGCGACCGCGGGACCGGTCGCACGTCCGGCTGGACGGAGAAGGACAGCCCCATGGCGTGGCCCGGCGTCGGGTACGGGTCCTGACCCACGATGAGCACCCGCACGTCCGCGAGCGGCCGCTTGAACGCCGCGAGCACGTGCTCGCCGGCAGGCACGTAGGTGCGCCCCTGCGCGACCTCCGCACGCAGGAAGTCCCCCATCGCATGGATGCGCGGCTCGACGTCTGCCAGCGCTTCCGCCCAGTCCGGCGCGACGACCTGCGACAACGGAGGCGGGCCGGAGGCCGCTCCGGAGGCGCTGTCGGTGTCGACTGGGGGTGTCGGGTTCACGGTGGTCTCCACGTGCAGGAGGCTACCGGCACCCTCCGACACTGCCAGTTTGTGCTGCCTGTCACACTCCCGAGCCAGCGAACTTCCGCCTACAGGCGGGAGAATGAGCGCCGTGACCACGACACCCCCAGATTCGGAAGGCCACGCCACCCACCTCGCCGAGACCGCCCCCGTCCGCTGGGCCCGGTACATCGCCATGGGCGACTCCTTCACGGAGGGCCTGTGGGACCCGTACCCCGACGCCCCAGACGTCCAGCGCGGCTGGGCCGACAACCTCGCCGCCGTGCTCTCGGCGCGGCGCATCGCCGCAGGCGAGACGCCTCTCGAGTACGCGAACCTCGCGATCCGCGGCCGCAAGCTGCGCCCGGTCGTCGCCGAACAGCTCGATGTCACCATCGACGCCCGGCCGGACCTCGTCTCGCTCGTCGCAGGCGGTAACGACATCCTGCGCGCGTCAGCCGACGTCGAGGCGATCTCGGCCGCGCTTGAGGACGCCGTCGTCGCCCTCAGAGCGTCGGGAGCCGACGTCCTGATGGGCACAGGGTTCAAGGCCGGTGCCGCGCTGAGCTGGACCAACGGCCGCGTGGGCGTCTTCAACGCGAACGTCTGGTCCATCGCCAACCGGCACGGGGCACGCGTCCTCGACCTGTGGGGCATGCGGTCGCTGGCCGACCTGCGGCTCTGGTCCGACGACCGCATCCACCTCACCCCGGAGGGGCACCAGCGCGTCGCGAACGCCGCCCTGGTGGCGCTCGGCCTCGAGCCGGACGACGCCGCCTACGACAACCCGCTCGACGCCTCCCCTCCCGCGGCCTTCCGCGACGCGGCGCGCGCCAACGCGGTCTGGATGCGCCAGCACGTGGGCCCGTGGGTCAAGCGCCGCCTGACGGGCACCTCCAGCGGGGACGGCCGCTCCCCGAAGTGGCCGACGCCGCAGACGTGGCCGCGGGCGTAGCGCCTCGTCGAGCCCTAGAATTTCACCGGCGGGACCAGAGGCTCCCCGGCCTGTGCGCCGGGAGCCGCTGGCCGGTCGAAGACGTCCCTCTCAGCGGGTAACTTAACCTTCTAGATAGTATAGTTTCGGCCATGACGATCAGCCCTCCGCTCAGCGCGCGCACGCCGCTGCTCGGCCCCCGACGGCGCTGGACGCTCCTGGTGACCGTCGGTCTCGGCCTGCTGCTGATCACGCTGGACAACTCGATCCTCTACACGGCGCTGCCCACGCTCACCCGCGAGCTCGACGCCAGCTGGACGGAGAGCCTCTGGATCATCAACGCCTATCCGTTGGTGATGACCGGGCTCCTCCTGGGTACGGGGACCCTGGGTGACCGGTTCGGCCACCGGCGGATGTTCCTGGCCGGGCTGGTCGTGTTCGGGCTGGCCTCGCTCATGGCGGCCACCGCACCCACCCCAGAGGTGCTGATCGCCGCGCGCGGTCTGCTGGCCGTCGGCGCCGCCGCGATGATGCCGGCCACGCTGGCCCTGATCCGAGTGGCCTTCGTCAACGAGCGCGAGCGCAACGTAGCGATCAGCGTGTGGGGCAGCCTGTCGGTCGTGGGCGGTGCGCTCGGACCGATCGTGGGCGGTGCGCTGCTGGAGCACTTCGCGTGGGGATCGATCTTCCTGATCAACGTGCCGGTGGTCGTCATCGCCGTGGTCCTCGGGGTCGCCGTCGCGCCGGGCAACGACCCGCACCCCGGAACCAGGTGGGACTTCATCTCCTCGGTGCAGGCTCTGGTCACGCTGGTCGGGCTCGTGGTGCTGATCAAGGAGGTGGTCAAGGTCGACCGCTCCGGGACCGTCGTGCTGGGCGCGGCCCTGGCGACCTTCGTCGGCTGGTGGCTCTTCGTCCGTCGTCAGCGGCGCCTGCCGTTCCCGTTGCTGGACCTGTCGATCTTCCGCAACGCCGCGTTCGCCTCCGGGGTCCTGGCGGCCGCGTTCGCCATGTTCGCGATGGGTGGCCTGCAGCTGGCCACCACCCAGCGGTTCCAGCTCGTGGCGGGCTTCTCGCCCCTCGAGTCAGGGCTGCTCGTGGCCGCCGTCGCGGTCGGGTCGCTGCCGTCGTCGATCCTGGGCGGGGCCTTCCTCCACATCGTGGGCCTGCGAGTCCTGATCGGCGGAGGCCTCGGTGTCGGTGCCGTCGGCGTGGCCTGGACCCTGGTCGCTGTCCAGCACGGGATGGGCTGGCTGCTCGGCGGCCTGTTCGTCACGGGCCTCGGGCTGGGCGCCGCGATGTCCGTGGCGTCGACAGCGATCATCGGGAACGTGCCGGCCCGCCGGGCGGGCATGGCCTCCTCTGTGGAAGAGGTCTCCTACGAGTTCGGCAGCCTGGCCGCCGTCGCGCTGCTCGGGTCGCTGCTGACCACCGTCTACACGTTGACCATCCGCCTGCCCGACGACGCCCCCACCGACGCGAGCCGGTCCATGACCGACGCCCTGACAGTGCCTGGTACCGGACCAGAGGTGCTCGAGGCCGCGTTCCGCGCGTTCGGCAACAGCTATTCCGTGGTGATGGTCGTCTGCGCCGGGGTCCTGGCCGTCGGCGCTATCGTCACGACCGTGCTGCTTCGTACCTACGGCCCTGGGTCGGAATCCTCCGCCTACGGCTCCGGCCACTGAACCCGACCGCGACGCGCCCCGGAGGCCCCGTGCGACCGAGCAACCGTGACCGCATCCTCGACGCCGCCGTGCGCGTCATCCAGCGCGAGGGCGTCACCGCCGTCACGTTCGACTCCGTGGCGGCCGAGGCAGAGCTGACGCGCGGCGGGATCATGTACCACTTCCCGTCGCGCGAGGACCTGCTGGCCGCTATCCACCAGCATCTCGCCGACCGGTGGGAGGCCTCGCTCCTGGCCGACGCCGGCCGGCCCGCCGAGAAGCTCACCGCCGACGAGCGGCTGGCCGCCTACGTCCGGGTGAGCGCCCAGTCCGCGACCCGCGCCGAGCTCCAGCTCATGCTCGAGGCCGCCACCCGCCCGGAATGGGCGGCGCCGTGGAGCTCAGTCCTGGAGCGCTGGGCGCCCGTGTCCGGCGACGCAGTGGACGACGACGGCGCCATGGACCGGCTCGTCACCCGGCTCGCCGCCGACGGGCTGTGGATGTTCGAGGCCCTCGCCTATCGCGCCATGCCGGAGGCGCAGCGCCGAGCGGTCACGGAGCACCTGGTGCGGGCGGTCGCGGTTCCGGATCCATAGGTCGATCCGGAGCATCGCTGTGCGATTGGAAGACCAGGAGTCGTGCGATCGGTAGAGTAACTTCCGTGCGATTGGAAGACTAGAAGGGCCGAGCTGAGCTGGACGCGTACCTACCCAGTGCGCAAGCCGGAGGTCCTCCGTGCTTGGCTCACCGCGTATGCCGCAGCCACGTCGTCGACGACGACATACTCGAAGATCCTTGACGCAGCGACCGCCGGCCTGTCGAACAAGCCCGCGAAAGAGAGAGGCTGCCGAGGCACGCCTCCACCATCTACGGACGCAGAACGGCAACCACGAGATCGACCTGGTTGTCGTGCGCCCCGATGGCCGAGTGCTTGCCATCGAGGTCAAGCTGGCGGACCGAGTCGAGGATGCCGACGTCAAGCACATCCGTTGGCTCCGCGACCGGATCGGAGACGATCTGATCGACGCTGTCGTCATCTGCGCCGGCGAGCACGCCTACCGACGTCGGGACGCCGTCGTCCCGCTCGCGCTGCTGGGGCCGTGACCGGTCGCACCTACCGGGCGTTGAGTCCACTGGCCCGGATGCCGCGTGAGCCTGCGTCGACTGCGGACTTTGTAGCGGCCCACCACCGCCAATGCAGACTTCGTTGCGGCTAAGCCCCCTCAAACAGCAACCAAGTCTGCTGTCACCGACGTAGGGCGCGTCGAAGTCTGCAGTCGACGGGTGGGAGTTTTCGCCTCTTCACGTTTCGGGCCCGCCGCCGCGTGTTGAGTCAGGCAGCGTGTTCGGTGATGATGCGCCGGAGGTACTTCGAGACGGACACACCCTCGGCGGCGGCTCGTGCGGCGACCTTGTCGCGGACGTCGCGGGGCAGGGTGACCGAGACCTTCGGTGAGTGCTCTTCGCCGCTGAGCGAGTAGCCGCCTCGGTGGAGGTTCCGGAGCCGCTGTGAGACGCGCTCGGTGGTGGCTTCGATCTGCTCGTCGGTCATCCCGGCGGAGTAGTCCTTGCCGGGTTCCTCGGGCCTGCGCGTGTACTTGGTCATCGTGTTCATCCTTCCTCGGTGAACGTCTGCTGGAAGCGCTGAGCGCGGGTGATGACGAGTAGGTTCGGCTCGTCGTCGGCAAGGTGTCCGATGACTTCCCATTGGCCACCTTGTCCATCGTCGCCGAGCCAACCGAGCCAGATCCGGCCGTCTTCCTCGAACCGGATCGGGTCGTGCTGGCTCATGACCGCCTCCACGAGTGACCAGTCGAAGCTCTTGGACCGTTTCCGCGCCGTCCGCCCCACCACGTATTCCACTTCCTCAGTATGGCGGCGATACCCGAGGAGTCAAGCGGGTATGGGGGCGATACTCGATGGTGCAAGCGACTGCCGGCGGGCACTACAACCGTCGAGGTGTCCCTCGGCGACATGGGGCCGCTGTTCAGCGTGCCTGAGGCTCGGGGTGGCCGGGGTGCTTAGTCAGGCACCTTGTCAGGCCAATCCCGGTCCGCTGACCCGGGAACGACAGCAGGCCAGCACCGGAACGGCACTGACCTGCTGTGATGCGTGGAGCCGCCTGTCGGGTTCGAACCGACGACCTTCCGCTTACCGAACGGGCCTGCCCATTAGATATCCGCCGGGTCCCGACTGTTGCCAACCGGTGCAGCGCCAGGGCCACCGTCAGTGCTGTAGAGATACGTACATGCTCGTTGGTTGCCGCCCATTCCGCCGGATTACCGCCGGGAGCCGTGCCTTGGGAGCAGCGAAGACCCACGGCTGATGTCACACACCGCGGATACGTTCGTCCCATGACCCTCGCAGACCTGACAGACCCGGAAGCAGTGAACAAGGCGATCGCCGAGTTCGACGCTCTCGGACGAGATGCGTTCCTCGGCAAGTACGGATTCAAGCCCGCAAGGGACTACTTCATCGTGGTCGACGGCGAGCGGTACGACTCCAAGGCCGTCACGGGTGTGGCCCACCTGTACCAGACCGGCGTTCTCATGACGCCTGACATGTTCTCAGGCGGAGAGAGCACGGTGGCGACCCGCCTCAACAAGCTCGGCTTCGAGGTCACCCGTCCCACGATGCCTCCGAACTGGTCCGTAGACGAGTTGATGTTGGCTCTCGACCTCTACCTACTTGTCCGTGGACAGGGCCGCGACGGCTTCGCTGCGAAGGTCGCAGCCCTCAGCGAGGAACTGCGATCACTCCGAGTCTTTCCGGAGGCCGTCAGGTCAAACCCTGCGTTCCGCAACCCTTCGAGCGTGTCACTCAAGCTCGACAACTTCTCTTCAATCGACCCGGCACATGAAGGCCGGGGCATGGAGCACGGAGGTGCGGGAGACGTCAGGGTGTGGGACGGGTGGGCGCACCGGCCCGACGAGCTCGCCCAGGCCGTCGCTCTGATCCGCACCCGCGGCGAGTCTGACGACGCACCCGAGGAGACCGGTGAGGACGAGGAGTACGAGGCGCTTGAGGGCCGGATCTTGTTTCGTGAGCACCGTCGCCGAGAGCGCGATCGGACGCTCGTAGTCAAGAAGAAGCAGAGCGTCTTCAAGAAGACCGGCCGTCTCGCCTGCGAGGCCTGCGACTTCGAGTCCTCCGAGGCGTACGGCGTCGAGGGAGTCATCGACGTTCACCACGTCGCCCCTCTGCACGAGATCGGCGAGAGCGTCACCACGATGAAGGACCTAGCGCTGGTCTGCCCTACCTGCCATCGGGTGCTGCACAAGCACCAGCCCATAATCACTCCCGCTGCACTCCGACAGAAGCGGACCGCGACTGATCCGGATCAGTCTGGCGTGTCATAGCACTTGAGGCCCACGGGCTCCCCAGGATTTGGAGCGCTTCGTCGAGCGCCGGCAGACAGGCCATGAGAACCTGGAATCGCCACCGATCGGGCATTCCACCGCATATGAAGGGGTAGCGATGAGCAACGAGAAAGACTACAAGGGCACGCACGACGGCCAGGAACACTACAAGGGCACCCAGGACGGCCAGGAGACTAGAGAGGAGAGCTTGCTTGGCTCCGCGTACACCTTTCAGACCGGGGCCGTGGTGACAACCAGCGACGCCACGGCCACAGATCTGGCCGACGCCGACGACGACGACGACTGACAGAAAGCGCAGCCGGTGGCGCCATCGAGTGTCGGAACATTCATTTCATTCCTGCTCCTGCTCGCCCCTGGCGCGCTGTGGCAACTGATCCGCGCGAGATACAAGCCGTCTGTCAAGGAGACAACCCTAAGCGAGCTGGCACGGGTAGTACTCATCTCCCTGCTCGCCACGACCGCCGCTTCGCTCGTGCTGCTATTTCCCGTATGGCTGCCACTGTTTCGGCACGCCGACTCCATCAGTTTAGGCACGCCGAATTCAATGGCGTCTGTATTACCTTATCTCGCTGGGGTCGTTGCGACATCCGCCACCGCGTGCGGCTTGGTGCTGATTGTCACCGCACACATATGGCCCGAAAAGCCACCGATCAGCGAAGGGCGCGTATGGAGCCAAGCCTTCGTCGAGTCCAAACCTGACGACGCGGACTCCCCGTTCCTGACAGTTGAACTTCTAGACGGCACAATCTGGCGCGGCGAGCTCGCAACCTTTGACGCCGACCCGGAGGATGCCAACCGAAACTTGGCCCTCACGAGTCCGCTGCGACGCAAACGGCCAGGGGAGCAGTTCAAAAATAAGGACGGCCGAGGATCTCGACTCGTACTTCTACCCGAAGTGCAGGTCAAGTCGATTCAAGTCGAATACCACAAAGCAACCGCTGCGGGAGCGATCGAATCAGAGAAGAAACCGCACCCGATTCTGAGGCGTCTCCGGGTCGCAGCCCGTAGAGATAATGCGGCGGAACCGTAGTAGCACAGAAGAGGCCCCCACCCGATCGGGTGGGGGCCTCTTCGTCTTCGTCGGAAACATGCTCACGCCATGTGCCCGCCAACTATGAGACTGGCCATCCGGTCGACGACTGCATCTGCGCCCGCCTCGCGGAGCTCTACGCCGCGTTGTCGCGTCTTGGCATAACCGATGGATCGGACGCCCGTAGCCTTCGCTACCTCGATGTCGGACACAGAGTCCCCGATGAGGACGGCGGTCCCCCGAATGCTCCCCGCGACTTCGAGTGCACGCTCGACGGTGTACGGGTGCGGCTTCATGAGGTCCGGCCGGAGGTGCGGACGCCCGACGACGTCGCGCACGTACGCCGTCAGGCCATGGCGTTCGAGGTAGACCCGGATCGGTTCCTCGGCGTTGTTGCTAACGATGACGACCGGAGTTCCTGCGGTGTCGAGCGCTGCCAATAGAGCGTGTGCGCCGGAGGTGGGAATACAGGCTCGTGCTGAGTCGATTTCCGCTGCCGTGCATGCGCTCTCGACGTCGGCGAGAGCACCCGGTGCGTACATGCCGGTCCAGCGGATGACGGCGAGGTGGTCCGACGTCGCGGCGATGTCGTCAGGTAAGACTGCGCCGTGGGTAGCGAGTGCCTGCCGCGCGGCGTCGGCAGCGTGCATGTTGGCCGGCGCGGGCATGAGTGGCGTAACAGGGCCGTCGAAGTCGAGGAGCACGGCGGCCGACTCGTTGAGGAGCGGGGCGGCGTCGGTCACGGAGTCACCTCGGTTGCCACGCTGTTCCAGACGCTGTCGAACCACTGGCGCACCTGTACGACAAAGGTTGATTCGATGGACTCGGGGTCGCCGTCGTCGGTGTAGTGGAAGAGGACGGCGTCCTTGCCCATCGGGTCGAAGATGCTCACCTTCTCCCCGTTGACTCGGACGTCGTGTGTGACCACGGGGTAGAAGCCGAAGAAGGCGACGTCGCCGTTGATGACGTAGGCCTTGAAGACCGGTGCGGAACCGAACGCGCGGGTCTCGACTGTGACTGTGGGGACGAGTTCGAGGTCTCCGAGTTCGAACACGGCGTCCCTGACGGCGCTGATGTGCCGGGCGCCGATGTCTGCCATGCGCTGCCGGGTGCGGGCGCTCTCTTCGTCGTCTCCGCTGGTCGCGGCTGGCAGCGCGAGCTGTGTGGTCATGTCCGACACCAGGAGTCGGAGCTGGATCGACTTGGGCGTGAGGCGACCGGTCCGGATCTTGTCGAGCGGTTCTGCGATCGCGCCGTGGAGCGTCTCTGCGGTGTAGCCGACGAAGTCGATCCGTACGTCGTCTGCCTCGAAGGCCTTTTCGAGGTGCGGGCGGAGCCCTACGGGCCGTTCGGTCCGCTCGCGTGCGTACATCCCGCTCCCCTGGCGCGAGGTCACCAGGCCGTCGTCCTTGAGGATGCGTAGCGCTTGCTGAACGGTCATGCGGGCTACGCCGTAACGCTCCCCGAGTTCCTTCTGTGTGGGCAGCTTCTCACCGGGCGCGATGGTGCGCGTGAGGATCGCGGCGCGGATCGCGGCTGCGACCTGCTGGTAGGGCGGGCGCGGGTCGTCAGGATCGAGGCTCATACGTCCACGGTACCCGCTTGGACAGCCAAATCAGCCAACTTTCCTCCATCTGTTGACATGGCTAGCCAGGCTGTGCAAGTCTCGCCTTGTTCGAAGATGTGACTAGCCAACCTAGTTCAATCTGAAAGGCGAGTGATGACACAGAGCCGAATTGAGGATCTGGCAGCCGCGAGGCGGCTGCTCCTCGCGCTGTCCGAGGGCCTGAGCAAGGCCGGTCAGTTGCTGTTCGCGGCTGGTCTGGCCGACGAGGGCCGGGCCGTGGCGCGGATGACCACCGAGATCGTGGCGATGCGGCAGAGCGTTCGTGCTGCCCACCACGGCGCTATCGCCAACGACCGTGGCAACACCGCCCTGGGGGAGAACTGATGAGCACCTGCACCGCTCTTGCCGCGTTCGACGACGAGCCGACGCCGAGCGACCTCGCGGCCATCGCAGCGCAGGAGCCGGTCATCGCGGCTGAGGTCGCCGTCGTGGACGCCGAGTGCCGCCTGGCGATGTCGCCCGACGAGCTGGCTATCAAGGCGCACCGCCGCGCGGTGGTCGCTCTGAACGTCGCCATGCGTACGGCGGTCGAGACCCGCACCAACCGTGCCACGTCCACGGCATCCGCGTTCGTGCTGGGTGACCGGCTCTCGACGGCCCGCCGGGTCGTCATCCGTCCTGCTGTTCGCACTGCCTGAAAGGGAGCATCGCCATGATCACCGTTTCGCTGCTGGTCTTCCTGGTCCTCGTTTCGTTCATCGCCGTGAAGTACGGCTCCGCCAAGGTCGGCACCCTGACGCTGGGTGTGTGCCTGGGTCTGGCGCTGGCGTCCACGTCGTTCGGCATGTGGGGCGTCGACGCCCTGAACGACCTGCTCAACAGCCTGTTCACGGGTGCCAACTCGATGGCGGGTGCCTGATGACGACGCCCAACGACGAGCACACGCCGTCCGGGCACACCCCGGACGATGCCGAGCTGGAAGCCATGTTCAACCGCCCCGCCGCCGATCTCGCCGTCCGTGCCGGCGGGCTGCTGGACCAGAGCGCGGTCACGGGTGACGAGGACAACTCGCTCTCGGGCGAGGTCATCGACGCCCCGACCCCGCCCGCGCCCGACGACGCCCCGCGCCCGCCGCGTGTGGTCCAGCACCGCGGGGACCACGGGCGGCTGACGGTGCTTCCCGAGTGGGCAAAGTCGCCGGAGGTGTTCTGGGCCGCTGCGCGGCGTGAGGCCGTGTTCGTGGCGTCCTGGACCGCTCACCACGGTGTGCGGCTGCCGTTCGTGTACCTGCCTCGGTTCGTGGTCCGTGCGGGTGTCGGGTTCGGGCTCTGCGTGCGGGGTCTGTCGCGGTGGGTGACCGACGCCGAGAACAAGGCCACCCGCGCCGCGCTCATGGCGGGTGTGCGCGGAACCTCGGAGTGGAAGACGCTCCGCAAGGAGCACGCCGATGGCGTCCGGGCTCGCCTGGGCGGCGTGGCGGCTGCCGGGATGGTCTCCGGTGTCGGTGGCGTCACCCTGCACACCTACACCGGTCCCGAGGGCCTGGCCGCCGCTGCTGTCGCGGCCGGTGCCGCTGCGGTAACCGCGTTCGGCATCGTCGGCACCCGCCACGCCGCCACGCCGATTGCCGAGTCCCACAAGGGCGACGTTCCCAAGATCACCACCGATGTCGTCACCGATGCTCTGCTGACCCTCGGGCTGGGTTCGATGGGGGAGGCCAAGCGCGGCAACGCGGAGATCAAGGTGCTGCGAATCTTCCCAACCACGGGCGGCGTCGAAATCCACATCGACCTTCCGCCCGGGGCGACCGCTGCCGACGTGATCGAGCGGAAGGACCGTCTCGCCGCTGCGCTGCGTCGCCGTGAGGACTGCGTGTGGCCCGAGGGCAACCCCAAGGCTCACCCGTCGCGCCTGAACCTGTTCATCGCGGACAAGGGCCTGTCCGAGCGGGGCGTCACGCACTGGCAGTACCGCAACAAGGGCAGCGTGAACGTGTTCGAGCCGTTCGTCATCGGTGAGGACCAGCGCGGCCGGCCCGTGTCCGTGAACCTCATGTACAACAACGGGATCGTCGGTGGCCTGCCGGGCATGGGCAAGACGTTCTTTGCCCGGGTGCTGATCCTGGGCGCTGCCCTGGACCCGCGCGTCGAGCTGCACATTCACGAGCTCAAGGGCACCGGTGACCTCCTGCCGCTGTCCCCGATCGCGCACGTGTGCCGTGCCGGTGACGACCCGGAAGACCTCAAGGCACTGCTGGCTGACCTCAAGGCCGTACAGGCCGAGATGCGCCGCCGGGCCAAGGTCATTCGGGACCTGCCCCGGGACGTGTGCCCGGAGAACAAGGTCACCGACGAGCTGGCCAAGGTCGGTAACCCGTATGGGTTCAAGCCGCTGCTGTTCGTCATCGATGAGACGCAGCTCGCGTTCACCGACCCCACGATGGGCGCGGAGATCTCCGCGCTGGTCGAGGACATCACCCGCCGTGGCCGCGCCCTGGCAATCATGATCTGGCTTGCCACGCAGCGGCCGAACAAGGACGCCATCCCGACCGGCATCTCAGCGCTGCTGAGCCTGCGTGCCTGCCTGCGTGTCGGGGACCAGACCACCAACGACATGGTGCTGGGTACGTCGATGTACAAGGCCGGGCACCGAGCCACGATCTTCTCTCAGGAGGACAAGGGCATTGCCCTGCTGGCCGGTGAGACGGCTGACCCGCAGCTCGTGCGCGGCGCGTTCGTGGACGGGATGAGCGCGGACAAGATCGTGGAGCGTGCCCGGGCCATCCGTGAGGCCAAGGGCCTGCTTACCGGGATGGCTGCCGGGGACGGCGCGGCCGACACCGACCACTCCACGATCCTTGACCACCTCCTGGCCGTCTGGCCCGAGGGCGAGGACAAGGTCTGGTCCGAGGTCCTCGCGGAGCGCCTGGCCGAGTCCAAGCCCGCGCTCTACGAGGGCTGGGACGCCGGGCAGGTCAACGCCGCCGCCAAGCGCCACGGCGTCGGCTCCAAGTCGATCAACCGGCGCATCGACGGGCGGGCCACCGTGCGCCGTGGCCTGATCCGCTCCGAGGTCACCCGGGCCCTGGGCGACGACGCCGCACTGCCCGACCCGACCAACGACTGACCTCACCCACCGCACGAACCGAGAGGAGCACCACCATGAGCACCACCGATCACACCACCACCCGGCCCGGCGGCTCACGCCGCCTGGTCCTGGGCGGGGCCGTGTCCGTCGCCGTCATCTCTACGGTGTCCGCCTACCTCGCGATGGTCGGGTTCGGCCGTGACGTCCTGGGCATGGACGCCGCCACCGCCTACACCACCGCCGGAGTCTTCGAGCTGTCGCTTGTCACGGTCGCTCTGCTGGCTCGTGAGGCCGCGCGGGACAACCGCCCCGGCGGCACGCTGCTCACGCTCACGTGGGCGCTCTCGTCCGCCTCAGGCGTGTTCGCGGCGATCCATGAGGTCTACATGGGCCACCCGGCCGGCGCGGTCGCGTTCCGGTTCATCGTGCCCCTGCTCGCCGCCCTCATGTGGCACCTCGCCCTCATCGGGGACCGCCACCTCGCGACCGGCGCGTCCTGGTCCAGCATGCGGCAGACCGCCCGGATGCACGGCCTGTTCCTGACCGTCGAAGACGCCGCCCGCGCCCACGAGACCGGTAAGGGCATCGCCCGCGCCGAGGCCAAGCGTCGCAAGGCCCGTGCCGTGGCTCTGCGGACCGTGCCGCCCGCCGAGATGCTGGCTCAGACCACGGCATGGTTGGAGTCGCTGTCCGCCGTCGCGGACGCCACCACCGACGTGGCCCGCCTGCACGTCGAGACCAACAACCGCGTCGCCGGTCTCGGCATCGCTGCCCCGGTCATGTCCGAGCCGGACTACGAGGTCCGCGCCGCCGAGTCCGTCCGGGCAGAGCTGGCGGACATGACCGCCCCGGACAGCGCGGACAGTGACCGGCTGTCCGCCGTGTCCGCCGCCGGACACGACCGCCCCCGTGTCCGGGCCGCTGTCCGCCCGGCACCGCGCCGGACGGCACGCCCGGCGCGCACGTCCGACGCCGACCGCGCCGCCCGCCTGGGCGTCGTGTCCGACCTGCTGACCACCAACCCCGACGCCACCACCCGCCACGCCCTGGCCGCACTGGCCGACGCCGGCCACCACGTGACCGACCGGACCGCCCGCCGCCTGCTGTCCGACGCCCGCCCCGCCACGGACAGCACTCCGGACCACGCCCCAGCCACCGCCGCGATGCTCGCCACGGTCGAGGCCTGACATGTCCGCCATCTTCGAGCGCGCCGCCCGACAGTGGGCCGCGATGCGGTCCGAGTACGGCGACTACCTCGAAGCCCACATCGCCGCCGCCTACAACGCCACCAACGGTGCCCTGCTCAACGCACGCGGCCGCGCCGCAGGAGTCAGTGAGGAGCGTCTGTTCCTCGCCGGAGGATCGTTCGTCGCCGCGTACGCCTCGGAAGAGCTGCGCGACTTCTGGGCCACCACACCCCGCATGACCGTCCGCGACTTCGAACGCGCCTGGGCCGAACGGCTCACCGCCCACGACGAGGGGGAGGACCTGCCGGAGCACTGGCACACCGCCGCCTGACCCCGCACCACTCGTCCACTCGCAGGAGGAACCGTGAACCGCAACGACAACCTCAGCCCGACCGAGTACGCCGAACTCGTGCGCGACGCTCGCCAACTCGTGACCGCCGTCGAGCGCGCTATCCGCCGCACGGGCGCCGTGTTCGCCGTGACGATGGGCCTCACCGTCGCCGGTTCGGCCCTCGGGCTGGACCTGATCGCCTCGCTCGCCGCCGTGGTCGCCGTGACCGCGTTCACCGCCGCGCTGGTCACGATCATGTGCCGGCTCACCCTCGGACCGATGCCCGACGAGGTAGCCACCACCACCCCCGCCGAGGCATCGCCGGGCCTGGCGAACGGTAGCGCGAGGCCCGCTACCGGTAGCGGCCCCGCTACCGCCGAAAACGGCGTGATTCCAACGAAGTAGCGGGGTAGCGGCCACCGCGCCGCACCCCCGAAACCCCCACCTCACGCACTGCTGAGGGCACGGCGGGCCGCTACCGCTACCCGCCGTGCCCCTACCCCCGCCATGCCAAAAACAGGCCGCACCCGACCGACCACCGCGAAGGAGCACCCGTCATGAGCACACTCACCCGCTGGACCAGCACGCACGCGGGCAGCACCCCGACCGAGCTCCACCACGGCGCACTGCTGGCCACCGCGCTGGAGTACGCCAACCGGGGATGGCACGTCTTCCCCCTCACCCCGGGCAGCAAGCGGCCGGCGACCCCGCGCCACGCCGCCGCCGACTGCGACCACCGCGACCCGTGGTGCCGCACCGGGCACACCGGCTGGGAACAGCGCGCCACCACCAACCCCGACCGGATCACTCGAGCGTGGACCGCCGCCCCGTACGGCGTCGGGATCGCGTGCGGACCCTCGGGACTGCTGGTGATCGACACCGACACCCCCAAGCCCGGTGCCGCCCTCCCGCCGGTCGAGGCCCGGGGCGAGGCCACCTCGGGTGAGGGAGTACTCATCGCACTTGCCGAGGACTGCGGCGAGCCGGACGGCCTGCCGGAGACCTGGACCGTGGACACCCCGTCCGGGGGTGTCCACCGGTACTACACCACCGGGCACCTCACGGAGTCGCTGGGCAACAGCGCTGGACGCCTCGGGCCGTGGATCGACACCCGAGGCAACGGCGGGTACGTCGTGGCCCCGCCCACGGTGACCGACGCCGGTCGCTACCTGGTCGGCCTGGACGCCGAGCCCGAGCCGCTGCCCGCCTGGCTGGTCCGGCGCCTGACCACGCGCCCGGCCGCACCGGCCACCCCGCGCGAGCTGCGCCCCGTGACGCACCGCTCCGCGTACCTGCGCGCGGTGCTGACCAAGGAAGCACAGCACGTCCGCGAGGCGACCGAGGGCAGCCGGAACCACGGCCTGTTCGCCGCCGCGTGCTGCCTCGGAGAACTGATCGCGGGCGGCTCCCTGACCGAGCCCGACGCCTCCGGAGTGCTGCTGGACGCGTGCGCCGGCCACATCGCCAACGGGGCGTTCACCGAGGCCGAGGCCTGGCAGACGATCCGTTCCGGCTTCCGTCGCGGAGCCGCCAAGCCCCGCACCGCCGCATGACCACCACCGACCACGCCCGACCGGAGAGAGGACTCCTGATGAGCACCCTGACCCTGCCCCGTAGGCCGCGTGTGCTGGACCTGTTCTGCTGCCAGGGCGGCGCCGGTACCGGCTACCACCGCGCCGGATACGACGTCTACGGCATCGACCTGGTGGCCCAGCCGCGCTACCCGTTCCCGTTCCTCCGCATGGACGCCCTGAGCGCGCTCCGGCTGCTGCTGGCCGGGCACCGGCTGCCGTTCACCCGCCCTGACGGCACCGTCGAACTGCTGGGCCTGGCCGACTTCGACGCGATCCACGCATCCCCGCCGTGCCAGGGGTACACGCGCGGCAACGCCGGGCGGGTCACCGCATGGCCCAAGCTCATCCCCGACGTCCGTGCCCTGGTGATCCTCACGGGGCTGCCGTACGTGATCGAGAACGTCAAGGACGCCGGACCCGAGATGGTCGACCCCGTCGCGCTGTGCGGCTGCATGTTCAGCCTCTCGACCGTGGACACCGACGGGATCACCGTTCATCTCCAGCGGCTGCGGCTGTTCGAGTCCAACGCCCCGCTGACCGCGCCGCGCCCGTGCGACCACTCCGCTCACCAGTGGGTCGCCGGTGCCTACGGCGGCGCGCGCCGGGACAAGTACGAAGCGAAGTACGTCCGCAAGGGCGGATACGTGCCCCGCAGCAAGGACGTCGTCAAGGCCCTGCTCGGGATCGAGCACGACATGACGTGGAACGGGCTGTTCGAGTCGGTCCCGCCCGCCTACACCGAGCACATCGGCGCGCAGCTGCTCACCCGCGCCGGGCTCGCTGCCGTCGCATGACCTCGCCGACCCGACCACGACCGCGCACGCCGCAGAGGGAGACCGTCATGACCACGAACACTGCCGCCCCCGCGCTACTCACCCCGCAGGAGGTGGCCGACCTGCTCCGCATCCCGGTCCGCAGCCTGTACGTGCAGCGCTCCGCCGGTCGCCCGACGCCGCCCGGAGTGAAGATCGGCCGTCACCTGCGCTACCGGCTCGCTGACGTCGAGGCCTGGGTCGAGGACCAGTTCACGCGGAGCGCAGCATGAGCGCCCCGACGCCGGGCGAGACCGCCCCCGACACCCCCGTGACTGACCCGGCCGTGCCCGCCGTGGCACCCGACGGCGCTCCGGAGAAGAAGACCGCCGCATCGGTCCTGGTGGACCTCGCGTTGGAGCGGTACGACCTCGGATGCACGCCCGACGGCGACGCCTACGCGGTCCCGCGCACGGGCGGGAACGTGGTGCGGATGCTGCGCGGTGGCCGGTCCTCGCTGCGCGGCGAGCTGGCCAAGGCCTACCGGTCGCGCACCGGAGCCATCGCGGGACAGCAAGCCCTCGCGGACGCGCTGCTCGTGCTGCAAGGCACCGCGAGCGAGGCCGAGCCGGAAGCGGTCCACGTGCGCGTTGCCGAGCACGACGGCGCGACGTGGATCGACCTTGGCGACGCTGCCGAACACGTCGTGCGCGTCGGTGGCGACGGGTGGTCCGTCGTGACCGAGGCCCCGGTCCTGTTCCGCCGGTCGGCCCTGACAGGCGCGCTGCCGATGCCCGAGCCGGGCGGGAGCCTGGACGACCTGTGGGCGCTGCTGAACGTCACCGAGGCGGACCGGCCGCTCGTGCTGGGCTGGCTCGTCGCGGCCCTGGGCTGGGAGCGCATCCCGCACCCGATGCTGGCGCTGTTGGGTGAGCAGGGCACCGGGAAGTCGTCCGCGACGAAGAACCTGGTGCAGCTCGTGGACCCGTCCCCGGTGCCGCTGCGCAAGCCGCCCCGCGACGCGGACGGGTGGGTGACCGCCGCTCAAGGTTCGTGGGTGGTCGGGCTGGACAACCTTTCCACGATCCCGCCGTGGCTGTCGGACTCCCTGTGCCGCGCGGTGACCGGTGACGGCGACGTGCGCCGCGAGCTGTACTCCGATGACGGGCTGTCCGTGTTCGCGTTCCGTCGCGTGATCCTCATGAACGGGATCGACGTCGGAGCCATGGCCCCCGACCTCGCAGACCGGTCCATCGTCGTCAACCTGGACCGGATCACCGAGGACCGCCGCCGCCCGGAATCGCAGCTCGCGACCGCGTGGGAGTCGGCGCACCCTCGCGTGTTCGGTGCGCTGCTGGAACAGGTGCGGGTGTGCAAGACGCGGATGCCGTCCGTGCGACTGGAGACCATGCCGCGCATGGCTGACTTCGCCATGGTGCTCGGAGCGCTGGACCAGGTGCACGGCACCGACTCCCTGACCGCGTACAGCGATCAGGCCAACAGTCTCGCGGTGGACGCGGTGACGTCGGACCCGTTCCTCGCCGCCCTGATGGAGACGATCACGGAGCCGTGGCAGGGCACGGCAGCCGACCTCCACTCCCTGGTCCAGCCCGACGGCGTACCCCCGCGCACGTGGCCCCGGAGCGTGCGGGCCGTGGCTGGTGTGCTCAAGCGGAACGCGCCCGCGCTGCGGTCGGCTGGGTGGACCGTGGACGACCTTGGAGCGCGCAACCGGCAGAAGGTCACCGTCTGGGCGATCACTCCACCTGAGATTGCCCGTATCCAACCCCCGCAACACCCGCAACCCCCGTCCTTGCAGGTCACAGCGATTTCCGATGCGGGGGTAGGCGGGGGTACGCGGGGGTTGCGCGGGGGTTCAACACCCGCACACACCCGCCAACCCCCGCGTACCCCCGCACGTCCCGACGCTCTGACCAGCACAAACGGGGGTGCGGGTGTTGCGGGTCGGGAATACGGGCAATCTCAGGTCGCCGCCTGCGACGACTGCGGAGAACCCCTCACCGGCCCCGGCTACACCACCCGCTGCCGCCCCAACCACGAAGCCACCGCCACCCTGGAGGTCACCAACCATGTCGCGTAAGCCAATGCCCGTGGGATCGCACGGGCAGATCAACCGCGTCCCGTACTACAACGGCGTGAAACTCATCGGGGAAGGCAAGACCTGGACCACGCCGGACGGCAAGACCGTGCCCATGAAGAAGATCCGTTGGGCCGCGCAGTGCCGGTTTCGCGACCACGACGGCCGCACCCGAAAGGTTGAGGCGTGGGGCAGCTCGGGCGCTGAGGCCGAGCGTCGGCTGAGGGATGACCTGACGATCCGCAAGCGCACGTCGTCGGACACCATCACGGGAGATACACGGCTGGAAGTCCTCGCGGACTACTGGCTGCGGACGAAGATCGACCCGAGCGGCCTCGCCGTGAACACACGGCAGCGGTACCGGTACACCACGGAGCAGTATGTCGTCCCCGGCCTGGGCGGGCTGCTGCTGCGGGAGTGCACGGTGTCACGCCTGGAAGCCTGGGTGGCCGGCGAGGTGGAAAAGCACGCGGCCAACGCGCGCATCTCGCTGACGTGTCTCAAGGGCATGCTCGACGTCGCGGTGCGCGAGGATGCGCTGACGGCGAACCCTGCGCGTTCCGTAACGCCTGTGCCTGCAACAACGAGTGAAGAGGTGCGCGCGCTCGCCGTGCCCGACGTCATCGCGCTCCGAACTGCGCTTGCCACCGACGAGAAGGCCACCGCGATTGACCTTCACGACCTGGTGGACGTCATGCTCGCCACTGGTTGTCGTCCCGGCGAGGCCCTCGCACTCCGATGGGACGAGGTCGACCTCACCAGGCACGTCGTCTACCTCACCGGGACCGTGGTCCGTGAGAAGGGCGTGGGCTTGTTCCGGCAGGACACGACCAAGGGGAAGAAGCCGCGCGGGCACCTTGTCCCGGAATTCGCGGTGCGGATGCTCGAAAGGCGAGCCGCCGAGGCGTCCCCCGGGGCACTCAACCTTGTGTTTCCCTCGGAGCGTGACGGGCTGCGCGAGGTGACGACCGTTGACCGGCAGTGGCGCACGTTCCGCGAGCGGCACCCGGAGTGGACATGGATCACTCCGAAGACGTTCCGCAAGAGCGTCGGCACGGCCGTCGAGCGCGGCGCCGATATCGAGGCGGCGGCAGCGCAACTCGGGCACTCGCACTCGGCCGTGACGGCAAAGCATTACGTCGCGCGTCCTGCCGTTGGCCCCGATCACAGGACCATCCTGGAGCGGTTCGGCGGGTGATCCCAGCCCGCGCATGCTGGGCCGAATAGGGAAGTTCAGTCGCTCGGAGTCGCATGGTCCCGAGCGACTGAACTGCCTTTACTCATCATCGCGGCTGGTCAGTGACCGCGAGGCCTGCTAGATCGCGAGGGAAGGAAGGTCCCCAGCCGGGGCCGCCTCAACCTCGCCCAAGCCAATCCGCAACGACTCCCGTTCGAGGGTTTTCCAGGCGTCCACGCCCGCGCCGACAGCCTCAATTTCCTCGGTCGTGAGGATACGGGGACCCTCGGAGTTGCACTCAGCGATCTGAACCGGGAGCCCGACCCCTCCGGGGGAAACCTCTACAGTTGTTGCGATAGTCCTGTACGCAAGCATGCGGCCCAACTCAAGAGGTATCTCTCTATCGAGATAGTGCTTCATGAGCGCGCGGGCCACCGAGGCGAAATGTCCCCCGCTACCCACCGCGTAGAAGCCTCTCTCGCTATGAGAGTTGACCTGTCCGTCTTGAGCGAATTCCAAGAACCACGGGGTCCCGTTGGCGTAGCCCAGCAGGAGAAAGTCCGAGGCGAACGGGAGCATCGTCATCCCACCAGGGCTGGCGGGGGCGACGTGCAGGGCGGACGCGTATGCGCCGCCCATCGTCTTGTTCAGCACGGGCCTGAGCCGACCTCGGATCGCTGACTCATTGGGATCGAAGAAGATCTGTGGCGGCGTCCCGCCGGACGCAGTGCCGAGGCTGCTGGCCAACGCAGCCTCAACCTCCTCGATCACGTAGACGGAGCCAGCAGCGGTCCAGACCACTGGTGCGGGGTTTGATGCACGAACCTTCACGCTGTGGTCCGCCACGGTGTTATTGCTGCCCATACTGTCGGACGCGACCAACACCCCATCGGAGCAGACCAACCCGAGCGCAACGGTCATCGCTCAGCCCGTGAAACGCGACTTGGTGGCAAACTCCGGATACTCCGCGTAGACCTCTTTCAGAAGGTTCGCGAAAGACTTCGAGGTGACGTAGTCGCGGACCGACTTGATGAATGCGAGCTCTTCTGGCGTGCACTCGGCACGCGCCGTGCGGGTTCGACCCGCAGCAAGCCCTGTCGCCTGGTACGAGCCGTATCGGTTCTGCGGGACATCTCTCACGGCGAGCAGGTCATCTTGCACAAGCCGGTTCAAGTCCGAGGCGAGTGCACCTGAGTACGGGCCCCAGTTATAAGGCTCATACTGGTAGAGCGTCTTCCACGCTCTTGGCCCACGCTGCGTCAGGAGGAATATCGCCTTCTGCATGCGCACGCGGTCAAGCGGGAACGGTCCCTTGCCAGTGCCCAGCTCGTCGGACGCGACGAGGAGTGCGAGGTCGCTGGGATGCATGCGGCGATTCTCCGTCCAAGACAGGGGTGCGGATGAGTTACCGACACTAGTGAGACTACTGCACTGGTGATCGCCGGCGCGGCAGTTCGCCGGGTGATAGCGCCGGGTTTCCGTTCGGTCGGGACCGTGTAACGGAAGCACGCAGGCCCGGGATCGTTGAGATCCCGGGCCTCTGGAGCCGCCTGTCGGGTTCGAACCGACGACCTTCCGCTTACAAGGCGGGAGCTCTACCAGCTGAGCTAAGGCGGCGGGCGGGGAACAGCCTAACGGTTCTCCCCCTCAGAATCCGAGTCGAGAGCCACGATGCTGCCAGAGATGCTGCCAGAACGGAGCAGCGGGGCCCCGGGCCGCAGCCCGGGACCCCGCCATCCACAACCTGTGGACTACTCGGACGGCTCCGTGGAAGGCTCCGCGGACGGCTCCTCAGACGCGGGCGCCTCGCCCGTGATCGCCTGGGTCAGCGCACCAGGGGCCTGCCAGCCCTCGAAGCGCTCGCCCTCGACGAGCACGGTCGGTGTCCCGAAGCCGCCCTCGGCGTTGAGCACCGACTCATCGTTCTGCGCTTCCTCCGTGGCGGCCCTGACCCACTCCTCGTAGGTATCGTTCGCGTCGCCGTCGGCGATCCCGGCTGCCACGTCGGCCGGCACACCGGCCTGCTCGGCGACCTGCGCGATCTGCTCGTCCGACAGGCCGGCGGTGCCCTCCTCCGGCTGGCTCGCGAACATCGCCTCGTGGAACGCCGTGAACTGCTCGGGCGCCCGGTCGGCGACCCACGCGGCGGCTGCCGCCGCGCGCGTCGAGTACTCGGTGCCCTGGGACGCGCGGTCCAGGATCGTGACCGGGTGCACCACGAGCGTCACGTCCCCGGCCTCGCGCATCTCGGTGATGCTCGCGCCGTTCAGCGACTCGAACTGACCGCAGATGGGGCACATGTAGTCCACGTAGACGTCGAGGGTCTTCGCGCCCTCGTTCGTGGTCCCCGCCGCACCGGTGGAACCGACGGGGATGCCGGTGTTCTCGACCACGCCGGCCGGGATGTTGTCGACCTTCTCCATGGGCGTCTTCTGGCCCTCGGCGAAGATCATCACGACAGCCACGACCAGGACCACGAGTCCGAGCCCGAGCGCGCTCAGCACGATCGCGCGGCTACGCTTCTCGCGCGACTGCTGCTTCTTCTGGAGTGCAAGGGCCTCGGCACGGGCGGCGTCTCGACGCTGCGCCTTGGTCATGTTCGTCGACATCGGGGTCCTTCGAGATGCGGGCCAATGGGGCGAGGCGCTGTGCGCCTGAGGTAAAGCCTACCCGCGCTCGCTGGGAGACTGCTGGACGTTTCGGTACGATCTCGACACCAAACCTGGGTGTCACCATGTGACGTCGGGCCGGCCCTCCAGAGGCCACCACAGCACGTCCACCGAGCCGTCGAGCAGCGGCCAGGCCGCCAGGGCCGCAAGCGCCAGCACGACCGCCGCAAGGACGATCTTGCGCGTCCTGGTGGGGGCGATCCGGCGCAGCAGCGGACCGGCCCCGACCCGCGTCGCGTACGACGCCGGACCGAACCACGACACGACCACCGTCACCAGCATCGCGACGCCGAGGACGAGGCTGTCGACGACCGGCTCGTTCATGCCGCCCACCGAACGCGCCTCGACGGTCATGATCGGGGCGATGATCACGTTGCCGGGCGCGAACAGCATCAGACCCAGCAGCACGGCGATCACTCCGGAGCAGATGCCGACGGCCGCGGCCGGGAGCACCCCGAACACCGCGCGCACGAGGTGCCAGGGGGAGAGCAACGTCGCCACGAGCGCGTCGACCCGACGTGGCCCATGCCGCGCGCGCCGGTTGCGGAACTCGTCGACGGCGATCCCCGCCAGGCGTGCCGCGATCAGCAGCCCTACGAGCACGGCGGTCGCCACCCCTGGCTGGACGGCGGCGAGCGCCACGAGCGCGAGGGTGAAGGCGACGAACATCCCCCGGTAGCCGGTGACGTGCGCCGGGTTGGCCGTCTGCAGCCCGAAGGTCTGGTCGCCCGACGTCGCGCCCGGGGTCTGCGCGCCGAGAGCACGTCCGGTGACCGACCGGCCCCGTGCCGCGACGGGTGCCGCGGCCAGGTCGGTCACGCCGCCCACGCCGGGACGCGCGGCGTCGGCGACCGCAGCGGCTCCTGCTGCCGCGCCCACGCCCGCGCCACCGGCCGCAGCGGACACCGGCTGGGACAGGAGGCCCTGCGGCATGACGCGCGTCGAGCCGAGGTCGGCCGGCATCGCGGCGGTCGGTGCGTCGGCCGAGGTGCCGGAGGGGCCGAGCACCGTCGTCGGGGAGCCGTCCGGGGCCGCTGTCGCGGCGACGAACGCCTCCGACTCGCTCTTGAGCGCCCGCGCGACCTCGGTGGGTCCCCAGCGCTCGGCGGGCACCGCCCGCAGCGCCGCACCGAGGGCGCGTGCCGCGCGCGGCGGCAACCCCTCGAGGTCGGCCTGGCCCTGCCGTGAGCGGCGTAGCACCAGCTCCGTCGGCCGGACACCGAACGGTGCCCGACCCGTACCGGCGAACCCGAGCACGGCGGCCCAGGACCACCAGTCGGTGTCCGGGCCCGGCTCCGCGCCGTCGAGCAGCTCCGGGGCGAGGTAGCCGGGGGTGCCCATGACGAACCCGGTGCGGGTGGACCGGACGTCGCCGGGGCCCTGGGCGAGCCCGAAGTCGATCAGGACCGGCCCGGTCCGCGCGATGAGCACGTTCGACGGAGTGAGGTCGCGATGCACCACGCCGCTGCCGTGCACGGCCTCGAGGGCGTCGGCGAGCTGGTCGGCGAGCTCGAAGAGGTCCCGGGCGTCGAGCGGGCCGCGCTCGTCGATCTCCTCCTCGAGGGTGGGGCCCTCGACGAGCTCGGTGACGATGAACGCGTCGGGCCCCTCGAGCTCGGCGTCCAGCACCCGAGCCACCGCGGGGTGCCGCAGGCCCTGCAGCGCCGCGGCCTCGCGGCGCAGCCGCTCGCGGGCGGCGGGGTCGTCGAGGTGGCGGTGCAGCATCTTGAGGGCGACGGCGTGCCCGCCGTCGTCCTGCGCGCGGTAGACGGCGCCCATGGCTCCGGCGCCGATCTCGCGCACGACCGTGTACCCGCCGAGCTTCGAGCCGGCAGCGGGGCCGGCACCGTCCGAGGGCGCCGTCGAAGCCTCCAGCTCCTCCATGGGGCACACCGTAGCCGTCGCCGACCGGCGACGCCCGCCAAGTCTCGGCGCTGTGACCAGCGCTGGCGCGTGAGCAACACCACGTAACGGACGACCTCGTTACCCTGAACAGGCAGGGAACCTCGGTACTCTTGACACTGCGCAGCGAGACTTCTACACATCTAAGGAGAAGTACATTGCCAGGTAAAGAAGGATACGATCTGGTCGTCGTCGCGAACCGGCTGCCGGTCGATTTCTCGGTCGGCCCGGACGGCGATCTCACCTGGCAGAGGTCACCCGGCGGCCTCGTCACAGCGCTGGAGCCCGTGATGCAGGGTGCCGACGGTGCCTGGGTGGGCTGGTCCGGCGCCCCTGACCTCGCGCACGAGCCGTTCGAGGCCGACGGCATGCTGCTGGTACCGGTCACGCTCAACGCCGTCGAGATCGAGCGCTACTACGAGGGCTTCTCCAACGCCACGCTCTGGCCGCTCTACCACGACGTCATCGCCCCGCCCGACTACCACCGTCAGTGGTGGGACGCGTACCGGCGGGTCAACCAGCGCTTCGCCGACGCCGCGGCGGAAGAGGCGGCGGAGGGCGCCGTCGTCTGGGTGCACGACTACCAGCTCCAGCTCGTCCCCCGCATGCTCCGTGACCTGCGGCCGGACCTGCGCATCGGGTTCTTCGACCACATCCCGTTCCCGCCCGTCGAGCTGTTCGCGCAGCTCCCGTGGCGCCGCCAGATCATCGACGGCCTGCTCGGCGCCGACCTCGTCGGCTTCCAGCGCAACGGCGACGCGGCGAACTTCGTGCGGTCGGCACGTCGCCTCACCGGCTACACCACCCGCGGCCCCGTCATCACCATCCCGGACGCCGACGGGCGCCCGGGCCGGCACGTCCGCGCGTCGTCGTTCCCCATCTCGATCGACTCCCACCGCTTCGACACGCTCGCCCGCACCCCCGAGGTGCAGGCGCGTGCCAAGGAGATCAAGGCCGACCTCGGCAACCCCGCCACCCTGATGCTGGGGGTCGACCGGCTCGACTACACCAAGGGCATCCGGCACCGCATCAAGGCGTACGGCGAGCTGCTCGACGACGGCCGCCTCGACGTCGAGAGCGCGACGCTCGTGCAGGTCGCGAGCCCGAGCCGCGAGAACGTCGGCGCCTACCAGGAGCTCCGCGAGCACGTCGAGGGCCTGGTCGGCCGGATCAACGGCGAGTACGGCGAGCTGGGCCACTCCGCCATCCACTACCTGCACCACTCCTACCCGCCGGAGGAGATGGCGGCGCTCTACCTTGCGGCCGACGTGCTGCTGGTGACGTCGCTGCGCGACGGCATGAACCTGGTCGCCAAGGAGTACATCGCCGCCCGCTCCGACGAGCGCGGCGCGCTGGTGCTCAGCGAGTTCACCGGCGCCGCCGACGAGCTCTCGCCGGGTCCCCTGCTGGTCAACCCGCACGACATCGACGGTATGAAGGACATCATCGTGGCGGCCGCGACCATGGACCCGCGGGAGCAGCGCCGCCGCATGCGGCGCCTGCGCCGCAAGGTCCTGGCCGACGACGTCGCCAAGTGGTCGGAGACCTTCCTCGGCGTGCTCACCGCGGTGCCGGCCAGGCCGCTCACCGTGGACCCGCGCTCGGCGGAGCCCCGCCACCACAACCTCCGCGACGCGCTGACGGCGTTCACCACGGTGCCGGAGGGCGTGCCCGCCCGGGGCCGGCTCGCCCGCATGGGCAACGGGAACGGGCGGCGCAAGAAGCCGACCACCGGCTGGCTGCTCGCGTGCGACTTCGACGGGACCCTCGCGCCGCTCGTGGACGACCCCAAGTCGTCCACGATGACGCGGGCCGCGCGCACCGCCATCGAGCAGCTGCACGGGCTCGGCCAGGAGGCGCCCGTGCGCCTCGCGTTCATCTCGGGACGGGACCTGTCCGACCTCGCCGAGCGCACGGTCGCCCCCGACGGCACGTTCCTCGTCGGCAGCCACGGCGCGGAGGCGGGGCGAGCCACCACCACCGGCGTCGAGCAGGTGCCGTTCCATCTCACGACCACGCAGTCCGGCGAGCTCGACGCGCTCGTCGCCGGGTTCGAGTCTGCGGTGTCGGGCCGCGAGGGCGCCTGGGTCCAGGTCAAGCCGGCTGCCGCCGTCGTGCACACGCGCCTGGCGAGCGTGGACGACGCCGCCGCGATCACCGTCGCCGCCGACGAGGTGGCCGCCAACCTGGGGCTGCCCGCCATGCACGGCAAGGACGTGGTCGAGGTGTCGGTGGTACCGACGAGCAAGGGCGAGGCGCTGCGCCGGTTGCGCGGCACCGTGGCGGCCGAGCTGGGCGTCGAGAAGGTGCGCGTCCTGTACGCGGGCGACGACACCACCGACGAGCACGCCTTCGGTGCGCTGGAGTCCGGCGACCTGTCGATCAAGGTGGGCACCGGCGACACCCTCGCCTCGCACCGCGTGCCCGACCCCGACGCGCTGGCCGCCGTCCTCGCCGGCCTCGCACGGACCCTGCGGAGCAACGACTGAACCGCAGGCTCAGGCGTCAGGCAGGCGAAGGCTGACCCGATCGTGACCCCGTCGATACCGCGGCCTTGGCCAACCGGGGTACGATCACGCTGCAACAGTGTCACCGCCGACACGTGAGTGGAAGCAACGGCACCCGACCACAACGGATCGTCCGGCACGTACCTGCCGGTGGAAGGATGTACTAGTCATGGCTACGGTCACTTTCGATCACGCGACGCGCGTCTACCCGGGCACTGAGCGCCCGGCCGTCGACCAGCTGAACCTGGAGATCGAGGACGGCGAGTTCCTCGTCCTCGTCGGCCCGTCCGGCTGCGGTAAGTCCACGTCCCTGCGCATGCTCGCGGGCCTCGAGGACGTCAACGGTGGGCACATCTTCATCGGCGACCGCGACGTCACCGACGTGCAGCCCAAGGACCGCGACATCGCAATGGTCTTCCAGAACTACGCTCTGTACCCCCACATGTCGGTGGCGGACAACATGGGCTTCGCCCTGAAGATCGCGGGCACGCCCAAGGCGGAGATCCGCCAGCGCGTCGAGGAAGCAGCGAAGATCCTCGACCTCGTGGAGTACCTCGACCGCAAGCCGAAGGCCCTCTCGGGTGGTCAGCGTCAGCGTGTCGCCATGGGCCGCGCCATCGTGCGTCAGCCCCAGGTGTTCCTCATGGACGAGCCGCTGTCGAACCTCGACGCCAAGCTCCGTGTCCAGACCCGTACCCAGATCGCGTCGCTCCAGCGCCGCCTGGGTGTCACCACCGTCTACGTCACCCACGACCAGACCGAGGCGCTCACCATGGGTGACCGCATCGCCGTCCTGAACCACGGTGTGCTCCAGCAGGTCGGCACGCCGCGCGAGATGTACGACCGCCCGAACAACGTGTTCGTCGCCGGCTTCATCGGCTCGCCCGCGATGAACATCGGCACGTTCGACGTCAAGGACGGCAAGGTCCAGGTCGGTTCGGCCGAGGTGCCGCTCGAGCGTTCCATCGCGAGCGAGATGACCGACGCCGACGGCGGCAAGGTGACGCTGGGCTTCCGCCCCGAGGCGCTCGACCCGGTCGCGGTGGGCACGGCGGGCTCGTTCGACGTCGAGGTCAACCTCGTCGAGGAGCTGGGCTCGGACGCGTTCGTCTACGGCACGCTCAAGGGCGACACCGACCTCAACCTGACCGCCGGTGAGACCAACCAGCTCATCGTGCGCATCGACCCGCGCAACGTGCCCGACAAGGGCGACGTCATCGCCGTGGCCATCCAGGCCGGTCACTCGCACGTGTTCTCCGCGACCACGGGTGAGCGCCTCGGCTGATCGCAGCCCCTCGCCGAGGTAGAACTGTGGCGAGGTAGGGCGGCCTCTGAGGGCCGCCCTACC